>CAKZPJ010000833.1 GCA_937138955.1 uncultured Flammeovirgaceae bacterium
AAAATATTCCAGCATCGGCGTCAAATGATTACTGGAATTGGACAAGTATCCGAAACATCAACTACTTCCTTGAGAATGCCACTCGGGTAGAAGCGGGAGGAAGCATGACGGAGCACTTTATCGGTGAGGGGCATTTTCTCCGCGCCTGGTATTACTTTGATTTGATGAAGACGTTTGGAGACTTACCCATCTACACTGAACCTATTGACTCTGAAAATGAGGAGCTTCTTTACAGTGCTCGTGCTGATCGGACTGAGGTATTTGACTTTATCCTTAGTGATATTGATATGGCCATCTCAAAAATGAAGAACAGTTCGGAACTAACTACTCCTGGCACTCGCTTGAGCAAAGACATTGCGTTGATGTTCAAAGCGAGAGCGACTTTGTACGAAGGTACTTGGGAAAAATATCATCAAGGCTCTATTTTCGAGGGTGAAACCGATGGCATGGCATATTTACAGCAGTCAGCGGCAGCGGCTAAACAAATCATCGACGACGGCAACTTTGCGTTGGTTACTGGAGATCCTAATAGCGTTTATGCCGACCTATTCAATAAGACGGATTATGCGGGTAACCCCGAAGTGCTATTTTACAAACATTTTGACCGGGAAGAATATGGGTCAAACTTTAGTAATCAGCTCTGGAACTGGCCCAATGGCTACGGCCTTACTCAGGATTTAACCAGATTTTACTTGAGCGAAGATGGCCTCCCTATCGCGGTCAGCCCGCTATTCGAAGGTGACAGTACCCTAGCAATTGTGGAGAATAATCGTGATCCGCGGCTGGCTCAGACCCTGATGGTTCCGGGAGATATTTTAAGAATTGACGGGACGGATACTACGTATTACACTACTCCGGATGTATTCAATTCCGGGACAGCTATGGAATCGCAAAAGTTCCGTCATATTGTAATTGATCCCGCAGCCGGGATTGAAAACGGTAGCGTTGACTACATATTGATGCGTTATGCGGAAGCATTATTGATCTATGCGGAGGCAAAAGCCGAACTTGGTGAATTGACCCAGGCCGATGTAGATATGACGATAAACATGTTGAGAGAACGGGTTGGTATGCCGTCTCTAGTATTGGCCAATATTACCCCTGATCCTAACTGGCCCGATTACGGTTATACGGTGCCTGATTATTTGCATGAAGTCAGAAGAGAGCGAACGGTTGAGTTATACGGCGAAGGGTTTCGATTCGATGACTTGATGCGCTGGCGGGCTCATGAATATTTAATTGGACGCCGATTCATTGGTACTTATTTCACGGAAGAATTAAGAGCAATTGATCCGAATATGCCAGTCAATGATGATGGCTATCTGGACCCTTTAATGAACATTTTGACCGGACCAAATAATGGGTACGGTTTTGATCCAGAAAGAGATTATCTAATGCCGATTCCAACCAACGAGTTAACATTAAATGAAAACCTAAATCAGAACCCTGGTTGGTAATATTAAAAAAAAATATGATTATAAGAGAGCTGATCAATATAGTTGGTCAGTTCTTTTTAGCTTCATTAAAGCTTGGGGTCAATTATATTGGGGTTATCAAATCCATGAGAATAGATAAATATATTATTACCCTTGCTCTGCTAACGCTTATTGCTTGTAATAAACAGGAAGCAGTGACTAACCAAGTCATTTTCTTTCATAATCAGAAATCGTTGTGGATAACTGATGAACGGGAGTTGCCTGCGGGTGACTCCCTATTTTATCAAGAGGCCGCGGCTCCACTCTTCCGAAAAGCGTTTAGCACCGATAATCCTATTGCAGATGCTCAACTATACATTACCGCCGCTGGTTACTATAATGCCTACCTGAATGGGGAGCGGGTAGGAAAAAACATACTCGATCCCGCCTGGACTGATTTCAGTAAGCGAATTTACTACGCTGAACACGACGTTACTTCTTTACTGCAGGAGGGCGAAAATTGTCTAGGCGTAACGCTGGGCAACGGATTCTATAATCCCCTGCCTCTAAGAAAGTGGGGACGCCGAAACTTGAGAAAGGACCTGGCAGCAGTAGGCAAACCCGCTTTTCTGGCTAAACTTATCGTCAACTACCAGGACGGTTCTTCCAAAGAAATAGTCTCGGACAATACCTGGAAATACGCTTATGGCCCCCTCGTAAAAAATAGTGTTTACCTAGGAGTAGCTTACGATGCACAGAGGGAAATAGCAGATTGGAACACTTCTGGATTCAACGATCAATCCTGGAATTCAGTAGAAATTGGGGAAAGCCCAGGAGGGCAATTGCAAGCAACATTCTTTGCTCCGGTTCAAATCACCGAGGAGATTACCCCAATAGAAATATCCTCTCCCGAACCGGGTATTTGGATGGTGGATATGGGAGTGAATTTTACTGGTACGTATAAAATAAAGCTTACTGGAAATCCGGGTGATACTATCTCATTCCGCTTTGGCGAACGGATTTATGAGGATGGCACCTTAAACCCTATGACCACCGTCATCGGTCAAATTAAGAAAGCTGGAGTCGGTGGCCCCGGAGCACCCGATATTGCTTGGCAAACGGATAGTTATGTTATTGGGAATAATTCTGAGGCTTGGTTTCAGCCGGAGTTCACCTACCACGTCTACCGCTACATGGAGATTGTTGGATTGGATACTAAGCCGAAGCTTGATGATGTAAAAGGATTAGCTATCAATTCCAACGTTACAGATAAGAATAGCTTTTCCAGTTCCTCCGCCCTATTAAACTCAATTCAGGAAGCTACCGAAAGAACCTTTCTTTCTAATCTGGTCAGTGTACAGTCTGATTGTGCGGCTAGAGAAAAATTTGGTTACGGCGGTGATATTAACGC
Organism: uncultured Flammeovirgaceae bacterium; assembly: GCA_937138955.1. Taxonomy (GTDB): domain Bacteria; phylum Bacteroidota; class Bacteroidia; order Cytophagales; family Cyclobacteriaceae; genus Tunicatimonas. Next base: position 2,827 of record CAKZPJ010000833.1, read on the forward strand.
CACCAGCGAGTCATTCATCTACAATTTTGATATGCAGGCATTCTATCGCAAAACCATCTACGATTGGGTAGACGCCATGAACGATTCCTCCTTTGTAGATACCGCACCATTTACCGGAGTGCAGTACTGTGGAATAAGCTGGGAATCAGCTTACCTAATCACTCAATATTATTTGTACCTCTACTACAACGATACTGAGATAGTCCAAGAGCTGTACGCATTGAATAAGCAGTGGATGGATAAGGTCGCCCGGATTCATCCCGAAGGCATGGTTACGGAGGGACTCAGCGATCACGAATCGCTGGAACCGGTTCCGGTAGAGTTGACGGGAACTAGTCACTATTTGCAGTGCGCCCGAATTATGCAGGAGTTTGCTTCCGTGATGGGGGATACTGAGAAAGAGCAAGCGTACCAACAACTAGCGGATACATTGGCAAACCTAGTCCGCACTAAATTTTGGGATAGTCCGGTGGAAAACCCCATCAATCGGCAAACCCTATTCGCTACCCTGCTGTATCATGATATTGTTCCTGCCGATGAAATTGATGCCGCCAAAGACTCTCTGCTAAATGCGGTAAAGAACGGCCCCGCGGGTCACTTGAATACTGGTATTTTTGGCACTAAGTACGTGCTAGAAACGCTGTCCGAACACATCTCCCCCGATACTGTTTTTGCTATTGTGAATAGCACCGAATATCCGGGCTGGGGCTTTATGATCGACAACGGAGCTACCACTATTTGGGAAACCTGGAAGGAAAGTGATAATACGTTTTCCAACAATCATCCCATGTTCGGCACCGTTACGGAATGGTACTACCGCTGGCTAGGCGGAATTCGTCCCGACCCAGAGCATCCCGGCCTCGAAGAGTTTACTTTAGCCCCATCAACTCCGGAGGGTCTTAAGTCAGTGAATAGCACCTATCAATCTCCCTACGGCCCGATTGTATCCAACTGGGAGCAGCTACAACCAGATACTTACCAATACGAGATAACCGTCCCTAATTCAAGCACCGCCAATGTTACTCTATCGCTGAACAAGTCCCAAAAAATAGCGATCAAAGGCACTCGTAGTGATGTTAAAGGACTTGAAAGCGGAAACTTCAAATTAGGTGAAGGAGAATATGTGGTGACTATTTCGCCCAAGAATTAATGGTATATTGACGCAATAAACCAGAACCTAAAATGACCGAAAAACTACTCCAACTTACATTACTATCAGTATCGACCTTATTTCTAGTCTCCTGTCAGGCATCAGAAGAAACCGGACCTCCAAAAAGACCCAATATTCTGTTCATCATGTCGGATGACCACGCTTATCAGGCCATCAGTGCATATTCCGACGAGTTGATAAAAACTCCTAACATTGATCGGTTGGCGGATGAAGGTATGTTGTTTACCAATGCTTCGGTAACTAACTCCATCTGCGCTCCCTCCCGAGCCACAATCCTGACCGGAAAGCACACGCACATCAATGGTAAAATTGATAATATGATGCCATTCGATACTACTCAAATTACCTTTCCTCAGCTATTTCAACAAGCTGGTTATCAGACCGCGATGTACGGTAAGCTTCATTTTGGCAACAACCCTAGAGGCGTAGATGATTTTATGATTCTGCCGGGGCAAGGAAGCTACATCAATCCCAAATTTATCACCCCCCGGGGAGATACCACCATTACCGGATACGTGACCGATATTATTACTGATTTAACGATCAACTGGCTGGATAAAAAGAGAGATCAGGAGAAGCCCTTTTTGATGATGTACCTACACAAGGCTCCTCACCGTGCCTGGTGGCCGAGTCCTGAAAAATTCAAAGAGTTTTCTCAGAAAACCTTTCCCGAACCCAAAACCCTGTTTGATGATTACTCAGGACGAGGCACTGCCGCTCGAGAAGCGGAAATGACCATCGCGGATGAGATGCTACTCAGTTACGATAACAAAGTTCTTCCCGAAGCTATTAGCGAACTAGCTATGGAAGATGATCCGAGAAATGAGCGCTACTTTGAGGGCAGTGAATATCCTCGGATCAACGAAGCACAAAGCAAGCTGTACCAACCCATCTTAGATTCTATCGCTGACTCTTTTAAAGAGCAGTGGCCTACTATGAGCGATGAGGAAAAAAGAAGCTGGAAGTACCAACGCTACATGCAGGATTACTTAGGCTGTATTTCTTCGGTAGATGATAATGTAGGAAGGGTATTAGATTACTTGGATAAAAGCGGACTAGCCGAAAATACCATCGTGGTCTATACGTCCGATCAGGGGTTTTATTTGGGCGAACACGGCTGGTTCGATAAGCGATTCATTTACGATGAGTCTTTTAAAACTCCCTTGCTGATCCGCTGGCCGAATGAAATAAAGGCAGGCACTACCAACGACGAGATGGTGCAGAATCTAGATTTTGCTCAAACTTTTTTAGAAGCCGCTCAAATTGCTGTTCCCAACGATATGCAGGGCGAAAGCTTGGTACCGCTACTAACTGGAAATACGGACAGTTGGACCCGGGAGGCAGTATACTACCACTACTACGAGTACCCCGGTCCTCACTCCGTAAAACGACACTACGGCATTGTAACCGAAGAATACAAACTGGCTCACTTTTATCACGATGTGGATGAATGGGAGCTGTACGATCGCCAACAAGATCCGCAGGAAATGAATAGTGTCTACAACGATCCGGCCTATGCCCAAGTAGCGGATAGCCTCCATCAGGAGCTAAAAAAACTAAGAGAAAAATATAAGGACTCGCCAGAACTGGATAAAAAATATATAGAACTATACAACAAATAGCAACGAAACCCTTCTCTGTCTATGATTACTGCTGTTTGGATTACCCTCGTGGTTTTATCGGTGCTTTTCGTTTACGTGCTTACCCGAGATATTATAAAGAATAGAAAGGTATTAGAAAACGTAAGTGCGGTAAAAACAGCCCTGATTGGCTTCGTAGTCAACTTCTTCGATGTATTGGGTATCGGCGCTTTTGCCCCTCAAACGGCCTTGTTAAAATTCACCCAACAGACCAAAGACCAAGTACTACCCGGCACCTTAAATGTGGCCAATACTATTCCGGTACTAATTCAGGCATTAATCTTCATCCAGATTGTAGAAGTTGAGCCAATCACTCTAATAACCATGCTACTATCGGCGGCGGGGGGTGCAGTGTTGGGAGCCGGAATAGTGTCTAGGTTACCCGTAAGAAAAATTCAATTGACGATGGGGGTTGCTCTGCTGGTTACCGCTTTTTTTATGCTGGCGGGTCAAATGAATTGGATACCGGGCGGCGGATCAGCTATTGGGCTGACCGGCTGGAGGTTAGGATTAGCCGTTGGAGTCAACTTTCTGCTGGGAGCTTTGATGACGGTAGGCATTGGCTTATACGCCCCCTGCATGGCTTTGGTCTACGCCTTAGGTTTATCGCCATTAGTCGCGTTTCCTATCATGATGGGTTCTTGTGCATTTCTCATGCCCCCGGCCTCAGCAAGATTTATCAAGGCAGGGGCATATAACCGGAAGGCGGCTATTTCTATGGCTATTCCAGGAGCGATTGCCGTGTTCATTGCCGCATTGCTGGTAAAGTCATTACCGCTCGATGCTCTGCGGTGGGTGGTTATGGTGGTAATCGTTTACACAGCGATCGTGATGTTCAGATCCGCTCAGTACCAAAAAAGTGCTAAAGTACTCGAAAATGCCAATTGATGATTGAAGCACGAATTATGAACGGAATAATTACGAAAACCCTTGAGATTGTAATCGCTTTGCTTTCGCTCATTGCTTGTAACAGCGACACTAGTAGCGAAAAAGTAGCTACGGATGTTGCTGCCGTAGATAATGGTAACTACGAACCATTAAACGTTTTGCTGATAACCGCTGATGATTTGAATTACAATTCGGTGGGAGCCTACGGATGCACTATTCCTGATATTACCCCAAACATCGATAAGCTGGCTGCGGAAGGAGTGCGGTTTACTAACGCCTACGTCAATATTGCTATTTGCCAACCAAGCCGACAATCTATTCTAACCGGAAGGTATCCCCATCGGAATGGTGCCCCGGGCTTTGATCCCATTGACCGTAGTATCCGAACCCTACCAGAAGAATTGCATCAGGTTGGCTACCTCAATGCGATCATCGGAAAGGAGGAGCATCTAAAACCCATGGACAAATTTTACTGGGACTTTTGTATCCGGGAAGAAGATGTAGCTTCTGGTTTAGGTATTGGCCGGAACCCTGATCTCTACCATCAATATACAACACAGTTTCTCGCGAAAGCTAGAAATGAAAGCAAGCCATTTTTTCTCATGGCCAATACCCACGACCCCCATCGGCCCTTTGCAGGGAGCGATCAGGAAATGAGGCAGTGGAGCGAAGACCTTCCTACTTTCACTAGAGAGATTTCACCTCAAGAAGTTACTGTACCTGACTTTCTACCCGACCTCCCAGAAGTAAGGCAGGAAATAGCCGAATACTATACTTCCGTGTATCGCTGCGACCAAGTGGTGGGAAGTGTCTTGCAAGCCCTCGAGGAGAGTGGTTACGCTGAGAATACAATTGTGCTGTTTATCAGTGATAATGGTATATCGCTCCCCTTTGCTAAAGGAAACTGCTACCTCAACAGCAATAAAACTCCCTGGATTATGCGCTGGCCCGGGCAACTGCCGGAGAGTAGCGTTGATAGTACCCATTTTATTTCTGGCATTGATTTTATGCCCACTGTTCTTCACGCGCTGCACCTTTCTAAAGTACCCGATATGGATGGCTATTCTTTCCTCCCAATTTTGAAAGGTCAACGGCAGAAACGACGCAACGTAGTTTTCACCCAGTTACACAAACTATTTTCGGGAAGAGAATATCCCATGCGCTGTATTCAGCGAGGAGATTACGGCTATATCGTCAACTTTTGGGCCGATGGAGAATTTACATTTACCGGAGATGCTTTAAGTGGCAGAAGTTACCAAGCCATGAGCGAGTCTGCTGCTTCTAATGAAGAGATTGCTGAGCGAGTCGATCTGTTGAAGTTCAGAGTAGAAGAAGAACTGTACGACTTTAAAAATGATCCTGATGCTCTGGTTAATCTTATTGATAACCTAGATTTGAAGGCAGAGAAAAAACAGTTAAAGGATTTGCTATACGCTGAAATGAAAAGGAGTGAGGATCCACTTCAAGGAGAGTTTGCTACTAAATACATGAAATAACTATTGAATATCAGCAAATGATAAAAGCACTAATACAACTTAACATTATCGGCCTCATTTTCTTACTCTTAGGTTTCATGGGCATAAGTGAGGCTCAAGAAAGGAAACCCAACATTATTTTCATTCTCACCGACGATCAGCGATGGGATGCGTTAGGTTATGCGGGTAACAATATTATCCATACTCCAAACATGAATAAACTGGCGAGCAAAGGGCTTTACTTTAAGAATGCCTTTGTAACTACACCTATTTGTGCGGCTAGCCGAGCCTCTCTTCTCACCGGACTCTACGAACGCACCCATGATTTCACCTTCGGGAAACCTACGTTAAATAACCAGTATATGTATGAAAGCTATCCTTATTTGCTTCGCAAAGCTGGTTATCAAACTGGTTTTGTGGGCAAGCTAGGCGTAAAGTTGAACGAGGGTATTGAAGACTCGCTGTTTACCACCAGTATTAAAACGTATTATCCCTACTTCAAAGAAGTTGACGGAGAACAAATGCACCTGGCCGATATCAACGGCAATCATGCCATTGATTTTATTAAGTCTAACCAAGATAGTCCGTTTTGCCTTTCTCTCTCTTTCTGGTCGCCCCACGCCAACGACGGTGCTAAAGAACAGTATTTTTGGGCTGATTACGTAGATAACTTGTATATCGATGCTGAGATTCCTTTGCCAGAGACCGCTGATCCTGCATTTTTTTCAGCTCTTCCTGAGTTTCTAAAAACCAGTATGAATCGCAAACGCTGGTACTGGCGATACGACAGTCTGGAGAAACGCCAGAGAATGATTAAAGGATATTACAAGATGATCAGCACGGTAGATCAAGTGCTGGGCAGAATACAAACCACCCTGGAAGACGAAGGGCTAGCCGATAATACGATAATAATTTTCATGGGTGACAATGGTTATTTCCTCGGTGAGCGAGGCTACGCCGGAAAGTGGACATTACACGAACATTCTATTCGGGTACCATTGATGATCTACGACCCTAGGCAATCGGCTGTCGAGCGGGGTAAGACTTTTGACGAAATGGTACTGAATGTAGATGTGACCCCAACTATTCTAGATTTGGCAGGGGTAAATGTACCCGAAAGCTATCACGGGCAAAGCTTGACTGCTTTTTATGACCAAAGTCCTGAGCACTGGCGATCATCCGTATTCCTAGAGCACCGATTGGAAGGTAATCCCTTATTGATCAAAACCGATGGAGTTAGGGATGATACCTGGAAGTTTATCCGGTACGACAATCATCCCGATTTCATAGAGCTATACAACCATCAAGAAGATCCGAATGAAACGAATAACCTCGCTTACGAAAGTGATTACACGGATTTAGTACGGCACTATCGGTATGCATGCGACTCTATTATTGACAAACTTTTATTAGATAGAGTGCCCAGTAACTAATAACGAGCTGGAGAAAATTCCGAACTGATAAGTACTCCTTTAGCTATATCCAGTACATGATGAGCACGAAACCACATTTGCTTTTTACTTTCTGCCTGTTGTTAGCAATTTCTTTTGCTCTTCTAGCAAGCACCGGTAATCATCCCCAGGAAGAAAAGCCCAACATCGTCATTATCTACACGGATGATCAGGGGACACTGGACGCTAATTGCTACGGAGCCAGCGATCTGTATACGCCCAATATTGATCAGCTGAGTGCAACTGGAGTTCAGTTTACTCAGGCCTACGCTCACACCGTGTGTTGTCCCAGTCGGGCGGCGCTACTTACGGGTAGGCATCCTCAACGAGCTGGGATCAACCACTGGACTCAGAACGATGCGCACGCCGAAGAAAAAGACATTAACATGCCTCTGAGTGAAATTACCATTGCTGAAATACTTCAAGAGCAGGGCTACCGAACCGGGCTTTTTGGAAAATGGCATCTAGGCGCAGCCCTAGAAAATGGACCACTGGAACAGGGGTTTGATGAGTTTTACGGGTTCAGAGGAGGGTTTATTGACAACTACGCTCATTACTTCCTGCACGGAAAAGGCTTTCACGACTTATGGCATAACAAAGAAGAAATTTTTAAGCGTAATCAATACTTTCCCGATTTAATGACGGAAAAAGCGCTTCAATTTATTGATAGTAATAAAAACCAACCCTTCTTTCTCTACGCAGCTTTCAATTTACCCCACTACCCCGAGCAGCCCGACTCTTCATTTCTATCCTACAACACCAACCTGGACGAACCCCGAAGATCGTACGCTAATGTGATAGCTACCATTGATGATAAGATAGGGCAACTTATTGACAAGTTGGAGGTGCTGAACATCCGCGACAATACGTTCATCATTTTTATGAGTGATAACGGTCACTCAGCGGAAGAAACCATGATTAAAATCGATGATCACTCTAGTGGTCTGCCGAAAGGGACAAACTACTGTGCTAACGGAGGGGGAGGTTATACCGGGAAATGGCGTGGGGCTAAAGCCAGTTTTCTGGAAGGCGGCATTCGCGTACCAGCCATTATTAGTTATCCGGGTCGCTTTCCTGAAGGTGAGACTAGAGATCAAATAATCAGTTGTATGGATTTTCTCCCGACCATATGTGAGATCACGGGTAGCAACCTGCCTGATTCAGCTATTGACGGATATAGTCTACTACCCATTATAGCATCGGAAGAGGCTAAATCCTATCACCAAGTTCTGTATTTTCAGTGGCGAGAACAGTGGGCCGTACGAGAGGGAAGATGGAAGCTGATTGTAAAGGGGCGTGACACCACCGGAAAATTTTCACATCATAAGCAAAAAGACGAAAACATGGAATCTCCGTATTTAGCCAACTTAAAAGCAGATAACCCTGAAGAACAAAACTACGCATCAAAGCATCCTGAGGTTGTCGCACGGCTCACGAACTTATATGAACATTGGGAAGCCACGGTGAAAAACGAGAATAAGTAGAATGCCTATAATAAAGATTAGACAAATTTTTCAATTAAGTTATCTAAACGCATTTTCCGTATTTGCAGCCTTATGCTTTACTCAATGCAATACTCCCAAAGAACAAACTCAGCCAAGCAATTTGGAAGAAGGCTTTCTTAGCCCTGCTGCCGAAAACCGCCCCTTAGCATTATGGCCCTGGCTCAACGGCTATGTCGATACCACCCAATTAGTCTATGAGTTGGAACAGATGAAGGACAAAGGTATGCGAGGAGCGGTGATATGGGACATCGGCGCACTAACAGACCCTGAAAAAGAAATTCCCGAAGGCCCTGCTTTCCTGGGCGATCAATCCCTAGAATACATTTCTCTGGCACTCAAGACCGCCGACAGGCTTGGCCTCGATTTGGGTATGGTAGCATCCAGCAGTTGGAACGCCGGAGGAGCTTGGGTAGATTCCGCCGATGCCAGCATGCAGCTACTTAGTACCAGCCAGCTAGTGGAAGGGGCTTCCCAAAAAAAAATTACTATTGGCACGCCTTCAGACCGCCGAGGTGACGCCATTCGGTACGGATTACTAACTTCCTTAGCGGTACCCTATTCGCCAGACAAGATGCTGGAAGGAGCTAGGGAGAACACTATCTCTTTGGATGAATTCACCTCGGGTGATAAGATAATTGAATGGGAGATACCGGAAGGAAGGTGGGAAGTACTATCATTTTTTATGGCCAATACCGGGCAAAACTTGGTGGTTCCCAGCCCTAATTCTAGCGGTTTGGTCATTGATCACCTGAGCCGAAAAGCAACGAAAGACCATTTTGATAGTATGCTACTAAGACTAGACAAAGTCAGCACTTCGGATACTCACTTGAAATTTCTCATGCTCGACAGCTACGAAGTATGGCAGATGAAGGATTGGTCGCCGGAGTTGATCTCCCAGTTTACAGAACGTTACGAGTATGACCCTAAACCTTTTCTGCCACTACTATTAGATCATAACAGTAAAGACAGTGTTATTACCGAGCGATTCCGGGGAGATTACAGTCGGTTGGTCAGTGATATGATGATTGAGAACCACTTTGCGCAATCAGTGGATATTGCCAATGAACACGGAATTGAGATGTTGACTGAGGCCGGACACGGCGGTTACCCTCGGGTTGACCCACTAAAAGCACTGGGCAATTCCCATATCCCGATGGGCGAGTTTTGGAACCGTAGATGGTTTTGGGTCACCAAAGAGGCCGCCAGCGCCGCGCATATTTACGGGCATAAGCTGGTTGCTTCGGAGTCGCTTACTGGTTGGAACCACTGGCAACATGGGCCATCTGATTTCAAGCAGCTCATCGATATTGCTTTCTGCCAAGGGCTCAATCAGGTAGTGTTTCACACTTTCGCCCACAACCCTGAAATGGCTGGGAAGCCAGGCTTTGTCTATCATGCTGGTGAGCATGTCAATGTAAATGCTACTTGGTGGGAAATGGCTCGACCGTTCATGGATTATATCGCTCGAAGTTCCTACTTGCTCCGGCAGGGTAATTTTGTGGGCGATGCCTGCCTATACTACGGTGATCAAGCCCCCAACTTAGTTCCTCCCGAACGCATCGATCCCAACATTGAACCTAAATTCAGTGAGCATACTTGCCTACACTGCGGAAAACCCAAACCAGTTGATCCTGGAGATATGGAAGGATATGATTTTGATTACATGAATGCCGATATTATCGTCAACGCTATGCAGGTAGAAGATGGCCGACTGGTGCTACCCTCGGGTCAGTCGTACCGAGCAATGCAGCTACCCGACCGTATGGACATTTCCTTGGAAGTTTTAAAGCGTCTAAAAGAGTTGGTATACCAAGGAGCAGTCATCGTGGGTAGAAAGCCCGAAAGAACTACTTCACTAAAAGGTTATCCGGCAGTAGATAATGAAGTGAAAGAGATTTCAGATGAATTGTGGGGCGAGATAGACGGAGAGATTGTATTTTCAAATCAGTTTGGACAAGGCACGGTCTATTGGGGGAAGTCCTTAAAACAAGTATTAACGGAATTAAAGGTAACACCAGATTTCCAGATAGAGGGCACCGAAGACAGCCGTCATCATATAGACTATATTCATCGGCAAACTGAAACCGAGGATATTTATTTTGTATCCAATAGTAGCCAGGCCGAAGAAAATGTGATCTGCACGTTCCGAGTAGAGTCTGGTAGGGTGCCGGAGCTATGGGATGCTACCACCGGTTTCGTACAGAAGGAAGTTCCCTATACCGAAGTTGACAATGGACTTAGTGTTGAGCTGGTACTGCCCCCCCTCGCTTCAAGGTTCGTAGTTTTTAGAGATCGATCAACTAATCAGATTGATACCATGGTTGCGGATGACTTACAATTTTCCTTCTCCAAAAATAATGTCTCCCCCAAAATTGATATAACTAATGATTGGCAGATCAGCTTCGACTCAACCATGGGTGGGCCAGCGAGCTATAACATGCCACAGCTAACCAGTTGGTCAGATACAGAAACGGAAGGCGTAAAGTATTACTCCGGCACCGCCGAGTACACCAGAGAGTTTAGCATTGAAGAAGGTCTTCTTACTAAAGAAGCTGTGGTCTATGTAAGCTTTACGGATATTCAGGAAATCGCACGAGTATTTATCAATGGACACGACTGCGGGATTATCTGGACTCCCCCCTACTCCACCAATATTTCCCGTCACCTCAAACCCGGGGTAAACAAAATTACGGTTCAAGTAACCAACACCTGGAACAACCGCATTGTGGGCGATCTGCTAAATCCGGATGCACAAGCCTATACTCAGACCAATGCTAAATCCAAATTTGATGAAAATAGCCCTTTGCTAAAATCAGGATTAATTGGTTCGGCAGAAATAATATTTCATAACGATTGACCCCTGTTTCAAAAGAACTACTACCTTATTTTATACAACTATGCAATCTAATCCAGCTTACCGTCAAAAGTTCAAAGTCTTCCTCATTCCGTTGTTTCTTTTCACTGCTTGTAGCCAGCCAGTATCCGAAGATCAGGGTGGGAGAATTCCTCCGGACAATGATACATTAGAACCTGTTTCCTACCTAGATGTAGAATTAACGGACAACTTCTGGAAGCCAAAAATTGAGGTAAACAGTCTTAACGGACTAAGAAGCGTTTTTAAAGAAGCTGCGCCGTCTATTGCCAATTTTGATATTGCTGCCGGCAAAAAGGAAGGAAGGCACAACACGGGCAGCTACGACGACCGAAATAAGGTTGGGTACGTTAGTGGAGTCGCCAGTGATTCTGACGTATATAAAATTTTACAGGGTGCTGCGTATTCTTTGCACCATCATCGCGACCCCGCCCTAGAAGAATTTGTTGATTCAGTGATAGATCGGATTGCGGCTGCTCAGGAGCCTGATGGATACCTGTTCACTTATTGGTTGATAAACGATCCGGAGATGAGATGGAGCGATATTGAAAAGAAACATGAGCTCTACTGTGCCGGTCATCTTTTTGAGGCCGCAGTAGCTTATTATGAGGTTACCAGTAAGAAGAAACTACTGGATGTCGCTACAAAGTTAGCCGATCATGTTGATGAGATATTTGGGCCGAATAAACGGGTTGAAGTTCCGGGTCATCAGGAGATAGAATTGGCTTTATACAAGCTCTACAAAATAACAGGCGAAGAAAGATACCTCAACTTATCCCAGTATTTTGTGGATGAAAGAGGGAACCCTGACCGTATAGCTGATCAAATCACAGCACCCGAACACGATCCCAATGCCGACACCCCCAATCGCTGGCGACATCCATCTTATCGTCAGGATCATATGCCTATGGAAGATCAGGATTACGCGGTAGGTCACGCGGTGAGGGCTGCTTATTTTGTAACTGTTTAGGTAGTTGTTAGATTACGTAAGAATGACTTGCCGTTGAGCA
>CAKZPJ010000834.1 GCA_937138955.1 uncultured Flammeovirgaceae bacterium
TGAAGCCTTCTTCTTCACCGAAAACGATACGATTGTACAAGGTGGCGACGAAGTACCTTATGCGGATATACTGGCCAACTCTGGTTATGCCTATAAAAAGTATCAACTAGATCGCTTTGTTCAAAACCCTGGTGATCCTAATGATAATGATGTAAACCATGATGTAATCCGCTTCGCTGATGTAATCTTGATGGCAGCTGAAGCCAAGATCCGTCAGGGGGATGTGGCTGAAGGGGTCGCCTTCATCAACCAGATACGCCGCCGCGCCGACCCTAGCGGGAGTATATTGGCAGACCGTCCTACCGCCGTTTCAGAAGCTGAGGCTTTTGACTTCCTGGTAGCCGAGCGCCAGGTAGAACTGAACATGGAACAGGTGCGCAGACTGGACCTGGTACGTTGGGGATTGGCTCAGGAAAATATTGATAACTTTCAGGTAAATAAGCACGAATATTTTCCTATACCTCAAAGTGAGATCAATAACAACGCATCTATCTCAGAAGAAGATCAGAACCCCGGGTACAACTAGTCATTGATTCCGGCATATTCAACAAAACAACCCTGCTTCATTAGCCATGAGGCAGGGTTGTTATTTTTTTTCAGAAGTTAGAGTTACACTTAAGATCATCATAGCCATGCGTGACGGCTCATCTGGCAAATTTTTATAATTTGATTGTGTTTGGAAAAAAGCCAAAATTTTCCGGGAACGTTATCTTGGGTTCTTCCCTTAGATTTGACACTCTATGATAAGAGATTACTGTTTTTTTTGCTAAAATTGATGATAATCTGGTAGCACTAAACCTTTCCTTTTGTCAAACGAGTGCATACTTTGGTTATTTAAGCTTACTTTTTACAAGTTGAGACCCATACTTTTTAAGTTTTGACCTACAAGAAATAACGGTCGAGCTCTAGCGAGTATTCAGCATCAAATAATTACTTAGAATACTAATGTCATGAAAAAACTGCCTAAAACTGAATTCAATTCTTTCTTTAAACTACTATTCCTGTTACTGCTAAGTACCGGCTCTACACTTAGTGCACAGACAGTAATGGAGAATGCAAATATTCGTGTTCAAGTCAACGATGAGGGTGTGCTTAGCTTCCGTGACAAAGTAAACAACACAACATGGGGTAGCTCTTTTGTTGGTTGGGTCAATTTGACCGATGATGAGGATATCCAGGAAAAAATTTCATTGAGCACTTCTGAAGTTAGCATCAGCCGGTTTACTGATTCTTTATTACTACAATTCAGTGGCATAGAAGGGGTACGCCTCGAGGACCAAGGTTTTTCGCTAACAGTAAGACTTGCTCTTTTAGCCGAAGGCTTTACGGTTGAATTGCTCGAGGCTAGTAGTAGCCTGCGCCTGGAGGATATTGAATACCCGGCGCACGTATTCGCGGTAGAGTCGGGCGTAACTGACGGGTATATCGTTGCCCCTCACCTGCAGGGCATCCTGATCCCTAGCCGCTACGATGCCGGATTCATGCGCTATGGGCAGAACATTTGGGACTTGATCGCCGATCAGGAGCACTGGCTTACGCTAGAGTCTGGTAATTTGAACATGCCCTGGTTTGGCGCCTCTTTCAATAATTCTTCGGTAATGGCCATGATTGAGACCTCGTCGGACTGCGTACTGCACCTGATCGGCAACTCAGTTGTTGGCGAAGAAGGTTTTACTTTGGATGATAGCCGAGGCTTACTACCCGGTACCCGTATGTCCTCCTTGACACCCATCTGGAAATCAAGTTTAGGCAAACTAGCCTATCCACGAAAAATGCGTATCGAGCTGGTTGAAAATGGCTATGTAGGTATGGCCAAACGTTACAAGGAAGAAGCTAAAAAATCGGGCAGGTTCGTTACGCTCAAAGAAAAGATAGCTGATAACCCTGAGGTCGCCAAAATTATCGGGGCCCCTGATCTCAAAATCTACATCTACACCAACCGCAAAGATACTCCCAAGCTACGCGCCTGGAGTGGGCCGGTACTCAACGGCTACTCCCGGGTGCATACTACCTTTGAACAGGTAGGAAATATAGCTGACGATCTTTCTAAAATGGGAGTAGAGAAAACTATGATTTTGCTAGGCGGCTGGAACCGCATGGGCTATGACCGTGAACACGTAGATATGTGGCCTCCTGCCGAAGGTGCCGGGGGCATAGAGGGGCTTGAGCAGGCTTGCTTGCGGGTCAAAGATAATGGCTACCTGTTTGCCCTGCATGACAACTACAACGATTTTTACCCTGATGCTCCCAGCTATGACGAAAAATACATTATCCAGCGTGAAGATGGCTCTATTGGCCTGGGAGGCGTTTGGGACGGAGGGCTGACCCACCATATTGCTACTTCGGCCATTGAAGAACTACTCAACCGGAATATGGAAAGAATAGAGGAGCACATTCCGCTGAATGCTTATTATTTCGACGTAATAACCAATACGTCGCACGAGGAAAATTACGATCCTGAAAATCTGATGACCCGTCGGCAGGATCTAGCCTACCGTAAAGCTCTCTTAAAAAATGTAAAAGACCGGGGCTTGGTAGTTGGGGGAGAACGAGGCACTGACTGGGCATTGCCCATCGTTTCTTTTTGTGAAGGCTTACAGGGTGGCGGCGGGGACTACCACCGGGGCGTGGGTT
>CAKZPJ010000835.1 GCA_937138955.1 uncultured Flammeovirgaceae bacterium
AAAGTAGAACCTACCTGCCGTTTGGCAGTCACATGGTCGTACTGAAAGTATTTATGATCAATACCACCCACCCAGGCTTTAATGTGCCCGTTTTCCGGTCGCATAGCCAAAAAGCCTGCATTTAGAAACATCTGATAATAGCGGACAGAGTCTAGAGGAGTCATTGTTTTTTCCGTTTCCCCTTCCCAACTAAAAACGGTCATCAGAGTAGGCGTAGTAAACTCGGCGTGGATTTCATCATCCGACTTCCCAGCCCGTTTTCCTCGCCGATAACGATCCGAATTTATCATGGCCCGACGAATCATCGTTTCATCTTCTCCCCAAGGTCGTCGTCCCTCCCAATGCTCATCAAAAGTTTTTTGCAGTTCCGTCATCTGCTTCTTTACCGCATTTTCGGCGTGGCGCTGCAAACGAGCGTCTATTGTGGTGTAGACTTTTAGTCCATCGGTATACAGATTGTACTTACTGCCGTCTTCCTTCGGATGTTCGTTCAGCCACTGCTGCACCTCATGGCGCAGCTTTTCCCGAAAGTAGGGAGCCAATCCAGTATTGTGCGTAATAAAATTGTAATCTATTTCTAAGGGCAATACTTGCAGAGAATCCTTCGCCGAACTACTCAAATATTCATATTTATTCATCTGACTAAGCACTACGTTGCGCCGCTGTTGGGCTCGTTCTGGGTACAGACGAGGACTATACGCTGTAGTGGCTTTGAGCATTCCTACCAATACCGCTGACTCTTCTATTTGTAAGTCAGTAGCGGAACGATTGAAAAATCGCCGGGAGGCTGCTTCAATACCGTATACGTTTCCACCGAAGGGAACCGTATTGAGGTACAGCATTAAGATTTCTTCTTTGGCATATAAGTTTTCAATCCGATGGGCGATAAAGGCTTCGCGAATTTTATTGACGGGCATTGTTAATAGACCGTGTCGCTGGCGGGGAAACAGGTTTTTGGCTAACTGTTGAGTAAGTGTGCTGCCTCCACCGGAGCTTTCTTTCTGAAGCAAAACACTTTTTACCAGTACTCGCCCCAAGCTACGATAATCAATTCCTTGATGCTCGTAAAAGCGTGCATCTTCGGTCGCCACCAAAGCATTTAACAATGATGATGGCACTTTGTCGATGGTAGTAACTGTTCGGTTTTCAATGTAGTAGCGACCGAGAAGTTTTCCGTCAAAAGAATATACCTCCGAGGCAGTATGGTTACGGATGTCTTTTAGTTCGGCGTAATTGGGCAGCTCGCCAAACCAACCCGTGTAAACAGCATAAAGCAAACCGAGGGCAGAAAATGCACCGACTAAACCCAGTAAGAACAGTCGAAATAGCATAAACCGAATTGGTCGACGCATAAAGCGTCTTTGTTCTTGAACCAGAAAAAAACGAATTCTTTTTATCATACGTAACCTGTGAACGGCATACCGCTGGATAGTAATCTGCCTCGAACCAAATTTCTAGCAATACTACGAAGGAAATAGCAACTCATTGCGTAGTAGAAGCGAAATTGTTGAATAGTGGGAGTCTCGATACTAAAAGTTTGGGGTAAGCGATTCATACATCTTCTCTTGTTACACACCTTTCACTTGTAGTCACACAATTTTTTATCTCCACTTGCCTCGTCTCAACTGCCCTACTCCTATCGCACCTTCTGAACTTTGTTGATAATTTCCCCAATTTGTTAGCAACCATCTCACTGATTATGCCCATTTCCTGTTTCTATAGCACTGATAATCAAATGTATACAATGTTGGCATAGTTCTGACAGTAATCACAAACATAGAAAATTCATATTTGGTTAGATAGAGAAGTTATGAAGAGTGTGGTATTTATTATAAGCTTATTCACATTAATTTCTGCTCAGGCTCAGGATGTTACTCACGAGGTTTTTACGTTGAATCATCCTAATCTCTATGAAGTTGATGAGCCCTACGAGGGTAAAATCCCCCTTGGTAAACACGAAATTCCTGAGAAGGTACTCAATGCCTTTCAGGCTAGTGTCTTTCAACATAGCGAAATTATCCAGGTATTTTTGATTCAGGATGAAGCTCTGCCAGAAGCTACTGAAGTGAAATCGTCAGATCAACTGTCGCAACTGTATGAGTTTCAACTACGCTCCTATGGGAAGTTCTTTCGGCAATATTTTACGGCTGAGGGCGACTTATACGCAATATCTGACTCAGTGTAACTTCTTTTAGCACCTTACACAAGGTAATAAGTTTCATTTC
>CAKZPJ010000836.1 GCA_937138955.1 uncultured Flammeovirgaceae bacterium
TACCATGTTGGTCAGATCGCCTCCATCGTCCAGAATCATATTCAACGGCTGGCGATCTTCACCAAAAAATAGCGTTTGCTCAATACACCAATCAAACTCTTCTTCAGTCATCCCTTTCCAGGCAAATACTGGCACACCCGCCTCAGCAATTGCTGCTGCTGCGTGATCTTGCGTAGAAAAAATATTGCAAGACGACCAAGTAACTTCAGCTCCTAGTTCGATTAAGGTTTCAATCAGTACTGCCGTTTGAATAGTCATATGTAAACAGCCCGCAATTCGCGCTCCTTTCAGCGGTTGCTGAGGACCATATTCTTCCCGAATGGACATTAAGCCCGGCATCTCGGCTTCCGCTAAACGGATTTCTTTCCTTCCCCAAGCAGCTAGGGCTATGTCTTTTACTTTGTAATGGATTTGTTCTTCAACCATGCTTCTCGTATGTTTTAAATTTGCGGGCAAAATTAGCATAATAACTTGTAAAGACGAAGGTATAACTTTTTATTCTCAGAATAAGTCATTCAAAAACCTGACTCAAATCATTTTTTCTGATAGTAGATTACGTAACTTATGGAAGTATTACTACTAACAACAATTACTATCATGAAAACACCTATTTCTTCTCTTTCACCCCCCCAGCTCAATGTACTGGTAATTCTACGAGTTCTAATTGGCTGGCACTTCTTGTACGAAGGCGTGGTCAAACTGTATAGTTCCAGTTGGTCAGCAGCGGGCTACCTAAACGATTCGCAAGGTCTTTTCGCGCCTATATTCAAAGCTATTGCAGAGAACTCTAGCTTAGTTACAGCGGTAGATTTTCTAAACACTTGGGGGCTGATAGCCGTCGGTTTAGGATTGCTCGTAGGGTTTCTTACCCAGGCGGCACTCATTGGCGGAATGGTTTTGCTTGGCATGTATTATTTGTCTCACCCACCGTTCATTGGCGCTCAGTATGCGCTACCTAGCGAAGGAAGCTATCTGTGGGTAAACAAGAATCTTATTGAGCTATTTGCTATGGCGGTGCTCTACGTTTTTCCTACCAGCCATATTATCGGTCTGGATCGGCTCATGCAACGCTATACTCAGCGGAAGAGACAATCAGCTCCGGAGGAAGTCGCTGCTTAATAACCCAACAATCACTACAAATCATCATCTTATGAAATCCGAAAACTCAAACAATCACGCCAGCGGTATTACCCGTCGCGATATTATTAAAGGAATGGCTACGGTTCCCGTACTGGGGGCTTTCTGGGGAAGTGCTGTTGCCAAGCAGAGCTACGACCAAAGTGTAAAGGAAGAAATACTGAACGAGCTCGATATTAAAGCCTCGCTTCCTCCACCGACTGGTTCTATGGCGGGCACTCCACTTCGCTTAGGTATTATCGGATTTGGTATTCGGGGCAAGCAACTAGTTAAAGCTTCTGGATTTGCCACCTCCGAATGGCTCACTAATATGAAAGAGGCCGCCCAGAAAAATAGTAATGATACCCGCTTACAGGATTTCTTAGAACAAGAAAGCTTGAATATTCAGTACACCGGAGTTTGCGATCTTTTTGATGTGCGAGCCGAAGAAGCAATGGAGACGGTAAAAACCGACCAGAATACTCCGAAACGCTACCGTACTTACCAAGAGATGTTAGCTAGCCCCGATATTGACGCGGTAATCATTGCTACCCCTGACCACTGGCACGCTCCTATTGCTATTGATGCCGTACAGGCGGGTAAGCACGTGTATGTGGAGAAATGTATGACGCATACTATTCAGGAAACCTATGATCTTTACGATGCCGTAACCCAATCGGATGTTGTGTTTCAGGTGGGGCACCAGCACCGCCAAACCCAAAGTTTCTTAACGGCTCAAGATGTTATTCGGAAAAATGTGCTGGGCCATGTTTCGTTAATCCAGGCTTGTACTAACCGGAATTCGGATAACGGGGCTTGGCAGTATAATATTCACGAAGCGGCTAGTCCCTCAACTATTGACTGGAAACAATTTCTAGGACCAGCTCCGACTATCCCGTTTAATAAAGAACACTTCTTCCGATGGAGAAAGTGGTGGGCGTATGGTACTGGGCTATCCGGCGATTTGCTCACGCACGACTACGACCGAATTAACTGTTTGTTAAAAATGGGAATACCCAAATACGTTACTGCCTCCGGCGGAGTGTATGCCCACCGAGACGGACGGGAAGTGCCAGATGTATTTCAGGTGACCATGGAGTATCCTGACTACTCCACTGGTTCTACCCAGGAACCGGGTAAAGAGAAAGGTATGACCTTCCTGTACTCAGCTTCTTTAGGAAACCAGTATAGTCGTCCTACCCTACTGATGGGCCACGACGCTACAATGGAACTAGGGAATAGTTTAACGATTTATCCTGATTCTCGCTCTACACGCTACCAGGATATGCTTGCGGATGAAACTATTGATCCCAATCTACCGCTGTACGCCTATACTCCCGGACGAGAAGGAGTAGACGGCGTAACCTCGGCTACTGCGAAGTATTTTGCTGACAAAGGGTTACTTTATACCTATCGGGATGGTAAACGAGTGGACTCGACCTACCTGCACATTCGAGAGTGGCTCAGTTGTATTCGCAATGGTGGTCAACCGAGTTGCGGAATACAAGAAGGCTTTGAGGAAGCAATATCCGCGCATATGGCTACATTATCGTACAAAACCGGTCAGCGGATAGAGTGGGATGCTGGAGCCCAGCGGGTAGTCAATGTAGAAGAACCGCTAATTACTTCAGCTTAACGGACATTGGCGTACTAAACTTCCTTCGTTAATCCCAGTGATAGCGAACCTCGTGAAAATTGTAGTAGCGAGGGTCGTTTTCTGTTTTAATGACTAACCGTCCTTGCTCGTCCAATCCGGTTATTACTCCCTGAAACAATCCATTATTATCTTCAAAGGTTCTGGTTACTCCTTTTCCGTAGAGGCGAGCATTATATTTTCTCTCTAACTCGGTTGAATCGCCAGTTGATAATTCTTCCCACATATTCTCAAGACGTATTAGAATCTCATTTAATAACTCTTCTCTGTTAATAACTTGATTGCGAATATTAGCCAGAGAAATGGCTCGAGGATGATTAAAATGAAGTTGATTTACGTTAAGTCCAAGGCCAACTACCGACGATTTTACGACAACTCCCTGCAAATTATTCTGAATTAGTATTCCACCCAGCTTTTGATCGTGATAAAAAATATCGTTGGGCCATTTGATCTTAATTTCATCTTTAACCCACTTATTCACGGCTTCGGCCACTGCTAAAGAAACCAATATATTTAAACGGAAAAAGTGCTTTACGGCCAGATTGGGTAACAGTACTAGCGAGAAAGTCAAATTGTCTCCAGAGGTAGATTCCCAGGTTTTTTGTTGCTGTCCGCGGCCCTGAGTCTGAAATTCTGTAAAAATCAAGGCTCCGTGCTGAACAGTTCCTTGCCGAACAAGCTGAGTGGCTATTTTATTGGTAGAATCGCAGCTTTGGTAATAAAATAACTGTTTGCCTATTTGTGACGTTGTAAAAGAAAATGATTTCAAGGTCAAATATTTTAGTACTTAATCCGTCTAAAAAAATAAACGAACAATACGTGCATGAATTCTAAGGAACTTAGTGACATAATGGTATTCGGAATGCAGGAGAAGAAAGCCGAAGATATTGTAAAACTGGATTTAAGAAAAGTAAAAAATGCGGTAGCCGATTTCTTTGTCATTTGCTCCGGTAATTCCGATACGCAATTGGACGCAATTGTTGACTCCATTGAGAAGGAAATAAAAGAAAGAACTGGAGAGAATCCCTGGCACCGAGAAGGTAAAGAAAACCGGGAATGGATGCTACTCGACTATGTAAATGTAGTAGCTCATGTTTTTACGCACGATCGTCGGGAGTTTTTCGCTTTGGAAGAACTTTGGGGAGATGCAGTAATTACCCACGTAGATTCGGATGTATCGCTCAAAACTTTGTAGCAAAAGTATGCGTTCGTAGTTAAGTTTAACTAAATTGCATTTCATTCAGAATAAGGATATTATCAAATAAATGGCAGATTCTAAGAAGAAAAAAATGATGCCGAAGCCCCCGCAACGGCCCAATTATCCAATATGGATTATCGTAACCTTACTGGCTTTGATCTTGGGGGTTACGTATTTTAATAAAAGCAACTCTACGGTCAAGATTGACCAACGTCGCTTCGACAAAATGTTAAGCGAAGGTGACGTGAAAGAGGTGATACTGATCGCCCAGCAAAATCGGGCGGAAATTACGCTAACAGCAGAAGCTTTAGATAAACCAGCGTACCGCAATGAATTGGAAGAACGTAATCCGTTTCCGATGATGTCGGGACCACACTATCTTCTAAAGATATTAGATGCGAAAGTTTTTGTTGACGACTTTAATGAAGCCCAAGAAGATTTGCCCGAAAGTCAGCGTATCGGCTATGAGGTGGAAGAACGATCTGATGTCGTTGGCTGGCTATTTCAGTGGGGATTTCTATTTCTACTACTATTTGGCTTCTGGTTCTTGATGCGAAGAATGGCCGGAGGCGGTGGCCCGGGTGGACAGATATTTAATATTGGGAAATCGCGAGCCGCCCTGTTCGATGCGGAAAATAAAGTAAATATTACTTTCGATAACGTGGCTGGCCTAGATGAGGCGAAAGAAGAAGTCCGGGAGATCGTCGATTTCCTAAAAAACCCCTCTAAGTATACTAACCTGGGAGGTAAAATCCCCAAAGGTGCTTTACTTATTGGTACGCCGGGTACTGGTAAAACATTGTTAGCCAAGGCCGTAGCCGGTGAGGCTGGCGTTCCTTTCTTCTCACTATCCGGTTCAGACTTTGTAGAGATGTTTGTTGGAGTTGGAGCCGCTCGAGTACGCGACTTGTTCAAACAAGCCAAGGAAAAAGCGCCCTGTATCATATTCATTGATGAGATTGATGCGGTAGGTCGTGCTCGAGGCAAGGGAGCAATGCCTGGTTCTAACGATGAGCGAGAAAATACGCTCAACTCATTGCTTGCCGAAATGGACGGGTTCTCTACTGATTCGGGAGTTATTATTCTAGCGGCCACCAATCGTCCCGATGTGCTAGATTCTGCTTTGCTACGTCCCGGACGATTTGATCGTCAGATTTCTATTGACAAGCCGGATATTGTTGGTCGGGAAGCTATCTTCAAAGTACACTTGAAGCCACTGAAAACATCGAAAGACATAAATCCTAAAAAATTAGCTGCCCAAACCCCGGGTTTTGCGGGAGCTGAAATTGCCAATATTTGTAATGAAGCAGCTCTGATTGCCGCCCGAAGGGATAAAAAGGTTATTGAAACCCAGGATTTTCATGATGCTATCGATCGGGTGATTGGTGGACTAGAGAAGAAGAACAAAATTATTTCGCCGGAAGAGAAAGAGATTGTGGCTTACCATGAGGCTGGTCATGCGGTGGCCGGATGGTTCTTAGAACACGCGGATCCTTTGGTGAAAGTAAGCATCGTTCCTCGGGGGGTAGCGGCATTAGGCTACGCTCAGTACCTACCCAAAGAACAGTTCTTGTACCGTACCGAGCAGATGCTGGATCAGATGTGTATGGCATTAGGAGGTCGAGCGGCTGAAGAAGTAGTCTTTGGCAAAATATCTACTGGTGCTCAAAATGACCTGGAGCGGATTACAAAAATGGCTTACAGCATGGTTACCGTCTACGGTATGAATGAAAAGCTAGGTAATGTATCGTTCTACGATTCTCGTCAGCCGGACTACAATTTTACCAAGCCATATTCGGAAGCTACGGCTCAAACCATTGATGAAGAGG
>CAKZPJ010000837.1 GCA_937138955.1 uncultured Flammeovirgaceae bacterium
TTCAGATAACGAAAGCCCACAGAAACGCTGAAAGGACAAGCGGTCGTTCAAGTGGTCTTCCAGTTCGGGGTCAGACAAGTTGTAGAGGTGTTGTACAAAGAGCATCCTGAGTTTGACGGACAGATCTTTGGGAGGCCGCCCCCTTTGTTTGCCCTTGAGCTAGAATGTACGAACCAAGTCCAGCGGGGGGCGCTAGTCAATGACTTCCTGTAATTGGGGCAATTTTGTCTCTGAACGGATCACTTTCCTGGTGCTGGACACGATCTGGTCGGCAAAACGTAATTGAGTGCTCATGAACACTTTCTTTTGGAGGTGCTGTGGTAACACAATTTAAGCATTTTTATCAATGATACGCACCGAAAGGGTTTTGCAAAGGATTCTTTCTTAGAAGCTGTTTGAGTTAACTCTTCTTGTTTCTTAGGAATCTTTTTCCGCCACTCGTCGGCTTTTTTTCGCACCGTAGCGTAGGCTACGCCACTCAAAAAGAGCCTAGATTGACAAAAAAACCTCTCCTAAAAAATCAAAAAATATAACTCAAACAGCTTCTTAGATTATTAAATACTTTATCCTCGAAAAGGAATTCGCTTATTTCATTAATTCAAAGGTGGGTTCACCTACCAAAAAATCGTATTTAGAAAGAAATTGATCGGTTTTATACAAAGTCTCTAAAAAGTAGTGATGACCTGGCTGACGCCCCACGTTAAAGAACCCATGTTTCTGACCATCAAAAAAAACGTACTCTGCCGCTACTCCCAATGAATCCGTCTTATCCTTCATCTCAACAAGGTTAGACAATGGCACAGTCGTGTCTGCTTCTCCATGAAAGATAATGGTCGGAGGCATATTCGCTTTTAAATGATGAGAGGGAGAAGCCTTCAGCGAATCTTTGCCCAGTGATTTTGCGCCAAACCCTTCGGAGGTTGTATTTACCACCGGATTGTACAGCACTAGTGCTTTGGGCGCGTATTCTAATTTCTTATAGTCATCAAAACTATCTATTAAAGCCGTACACAAGGCCAAGTGCCCACCGGCTGAACCTCCGCTTACTGCAATTTTTGCGGTATCAATGCTCAATTCAAATCCGTGCTCCGCTAAATAGCGCAGCGCATCCCGAGCATCTTGTATAGCTTCAATTGGGGTTGTTCCGTGTTTACTTTTTATTCGGTAATCAGCCGTTACTGCCGTTATTCCCCTAGTAGCTAAGTACTTACTATGAGTAGCAAAATGCTGATGATTTCCACCCGTCCACCCGCCGCCAAAAAAGAAAAGAATTGCCGGAGTATGTTCCTCGACTTCTGATGTTGGGCGATAGAAATGTAACTTCAAATCAGCTTGAGTGGTCGTTTTATACGTTACTTCCCGAAGCTTATAATCAGTAGTATCAAAAGGAAGTTGATCGTTAGTCTGTCCTATTAAAGGCTTTCCATTGAGAGCAAAAATAGCCAGGAGTACGAATAATCGGATTATTTTAGGATTAGAAGAGCAGTGTGGAAACATTATTATCGGTCAAGCGTGTTACTTTAGTACTATAATACGGCACAATCTGTATTTTTGCAGTATAAGCTATTAATCACTTTTTAACTATTCTTTCCCTATGGCATTTGATCTTGATATGATTAAAGACGTGTACGCCCAATTGGGTGATCGCGTAAACCAAGCCCGTAAAATCGTCGGGCG
The DNA here is from genome assembly GCA_937138955.1 of uncultured Flammeovirgaceae bacterium. GTDB lineage: Bacteria > Bacteroidota > Bacteroidia > Cytophagales > Cyclobacteriaceae > Tunicatimonas. Next base: position 1,678 of record CAKZPJ010000837.1, read on the forward strand.
CCCACTAACATTAGCCGAAAAAATATTATACAGCCACCTTTACCAGGGCAACCCCACCGAAGCCTACGACCGAGGCGGTTCTTACGTAGACTTTAAGCCCGATCGGGTAGCTATGCAAGATGCTACAGCTCAAATGGCTTTACTGCAATTTATGCAAGCGGGAAAAGATGAAACCGCAGTTCCTTCAACGGTTCACTGCGACCACCTGATTCAGGCCGAAGTAGGAGCCGAAGAAGATTTAGAGAAAGCGATTACAAGCAATAAAGAAGTTTATGATTTTCTTTCTTCCGTTTCTAACAAGTACGGTATTGGATTCTGGAAACCCGGGGCGGGAATCATTCACCAAGTTGTATTAGAGAACTACGCATTTCCCGGTGGCATGATGATCGGTACCGATTCTCATACTCCTAATGCCGGTGGCCTTGGAATGGTTGCTATTGGAGTGGGTGGCGCCGATGCAGTAGATGTGATGGCTGGTATGCCTTGGGAATTGAAAATGCCTAAACTTATTGGTGTAAAGCTGACCGGACGACTGAGCGGTTGGACATCAGCCAAAGATGTTATCCTCAAAGTTGCTGGAATCCTAACGGTGAAAGGCGGAACCGGAGCCATTGTTGAGTACTTTGGCGATGGGGCTGATGCAATCTCTTGTACGGGTAAAGGAACCATTTGTAATATGGGAGCAGAAATTGGGGCGACTACTTCCCTATTCCACTATTCTCATAAAATGAAAGATTACCTCGAGGCTACCGAACGCGCCGATATTGCCGCTGAAGCCGAGAAGGTAAAAGAGCACTTACGAGCCGATCCGGAAATAATGGATAACCCCGAAGCTTATTTTGACCGGGTAATTGAGATCAACCTATCTGAACTGGAGCCACACGTAAATGGTCCGTTCACTCCGGATTTAGCCTGGCCAATTTCTAAGTTAGCCGAAGCTGCGAAGGAACACGATTGGCCCGAAGAAATTGAAGTAGGCTTGATTGGCTCGTGTACCAACTCATCGTACGAAGATATTACCCGCGCCGCTTCTATTGCCCAGCAAGCCATTGATAAAAAGTTATCTGCTAAGTCAGAGTTCACCATCACCCCTGGTTCCGAGTTGGTACGCTACACTACTGAGCGTGATGGTCTGCTAGATATTTTTGACGGAATGGGGGGCGTTGTACTTGCGAATGCTTGTGGGCCATGTATCGGTCAGTGGGCGCGCCATAGTAAAGATCCAGACAAGAAAAATACGATTGTCACTTCATTTAACCGAAATTTTGCTAAGCGAAATGATGGTAATCCAAACACCCACTCGTTTGTCACTTCACCAGAACTGACAACCGCTCTAGCCATTGCTGGCACACTGAAGTTCAATCCGCTTACTGATACAATCAAGAACGAAAACGGCGAGGAAGTAATGTTGGAAGAACCCCACGGTATTGAGCTACCCCCCAATGGGTTTGGAGTAGAAGATGCTGGTTATCAAGCTCCTGCTGAAGATGGGAGCGATATAAATGTAGTCGTGAACGATGACTCGGAGCGACTACAGATTCTTACTCCGTTTAACGGATGGGGCGGTGATAATATTACCGGAATGCGGTTGCTACTGAAAGCCTACGGAAAGTGTACTACCGATCATATTTCAATGGCTGGCCCTTGGTTACGTTACCGCGGACATTTAGATAATATCTCTAATAACTGCTTTATTGGGGCGATCAATGCCTATAACAAAGAAGCAAATAAAGTGAAGAACCTGCTAACCGATGAATACGGTGAAGTTCCCGCGACTGCCCGGGCGTATAAAGCCGAGGGTATTCCGCAGATTGTGGTAGGTGATGAAAACTACGGCGAAGGCTCATCTCGTGAACACGCAGCCATGGAGCCTCGTCACTTAGGTGTACGAATTGTACTAGTGAAATCTTTTGCCCGGATTCATGAAACTAATCTGAAAAAGCAAGGGGTACTGGCACTTACTTTCGATGATCCGACAGACTATGATAAAGTGCTTGAAGACGACGTGGTTGAAACGGTAGACTTAGATCAGTTTGCTCCGGATAGACAGATTACCCTTAAATTTAAGCACGCTGATGGTTCGGAAGATTTGGTTAAGACGAATCATACTTACAATGAAAACCAAATAGAGTGGTTCAAGTCAGGTTCAGCGTTAAATTTAATTCGTAAATTAGAGAAGGAGTCTTAGAAGCTGTTTGAGTTAATTATTTGATGCGAAAACAACGGATTTTGAGGCG
>CAKZPJ010000838.1 GCA_937138955.1 uncultured Flammeovirgaceae bacterium
TGAGGTGCTTCGTCTAGGAGCAAGCGACCAATACATAGGTGAGTTTCTTGTTTCTCTTCCGAAGACATCAGCGAATAGGCAGCCTGTTGTACCCGGTCGTGGACGAACATAATCTCGATCTCCAACTGGTCATGTTCCCGGATTACATCTACGTACTGGTATTGGTCGCCCACAGGTACCAGAAGCTCTTCAGCCACAGCTGTCCATAGGTCGTCGAGAGTTTCTTTATAGGATTTTCCGTACAGTACCGAGAGTAACTGCAGATCAAACAAACCGCCGATGCAAGAAGCTACTTTGAGAGCCTGCTGGGTAACTTCTGGCATGTCCTGAATCTTAGTTACCAGTAAGTCAACCACATTTTCGGTGATGCTACTATCCCGAATTCCTTCCATTTGAATATTCCAGACATGCTGGTGGAAATCGTAGTTTACCAACTGCCGTTGGTTAAGTGATCGGAGAAATTCCAATGTAAAGTAGGCATTACCCTGCGTTTTAGAGAAGATTAGCTCCGATAGCTCTTGCGCCACAAAATCATCGGCTTGTAGTGTATCCTTAACAAGTTGAAAGATATGTTCTTCGAGCAATGGTTTTATCTGGATGGAGCTGATAACGGCTTCGTCTTGAGTAGCCTCAGATAACATGCTAATCAATGGGTGACCAGCTTCAACTTCATTATCACGATACGCTCCGATTACCAGAAAATAAGGGTTACGCAGATCCGTTACTAGCAGTTTGATCAAATTAAGAGACGCAGCATCCGCCCATTGTAGATCGTCTACAAACAAGACAAACGGGTGCTCCGGTTGCGCAATAGCTCGCACAAAATTTTGAAACACCAGGTGTAACCTATTTTGAGCCTTGGATATTTCTAATTGAGCTACCTCCGGTTGAGAGCCTATAATGGCTTCTAACGCAGGTATCATATCAATCAATACCTGGCCATTTTCACCTAAATTATCTAGCAGAAGGCTCTTCCACTGATCCAGTGTTTCCTTCTTTTCGGTAAGCAGGTAGTCGCAAAATTCATTAAATGCCTGAATGATAGCAAAGTACGGAACATCACGCTGGTACTGGTCAAACTTACCCTGAACAAAGTAGCCCCGCCGCTCAGTAATGGGTTTGTATAACTCGTTGATTAGTGCTGATTTACCCACTCCTGAGTACCCCGCGACCAGCAGTAGTTCATTACCCCCGTTGCTTACCCGATGAAATGCTTTTAGCAGTGTTTTTGTTTCACTGTAGCGACCATACAGTTTCTGGGGAATTCGGAACTTACCGGAGTAATCTTTTTCGCCGAGCACAAAATCGTGTACTTTCTTCTGCTGCTGCCATTGGGTAAGGCACTTTTCCAGATCGTATTTTAGGCCGAAGGCGGTGCGGTATCGGTCTTCCGGATTTTTAGCCATCAGCTTAGCTACAACGCGCGAGAGCACCTCGGGAACATCGGCTCTTTGGTGGTGAATCAGCGGAACACGGTGGGCAATATGAAGGTGTACAAGCTCTAAGGCATCAGTTGACTGAAATGGAACATTTCCGGTTAACACGTGAAACAAGGTGACGCCTAGCGCATAGAGGTCAGTTCGGTTATCTACCTTACGATTCACCCGGCCCGTTTGCTCGGGCGACATATGAGTGAGCGTACCCTTCACCTGATCAGGGTTACCCAGATGAGTGGATATTAAATCAATCCGGCTAGAGATGCCAAAGTCAATAATGACAGGTTGCTTTTCTGCTTCAACCCATAAGATATTATGACCATTAATATCCTTATGAATTAGCCCGGTTTCATGTAACTCCCCTAAAATATCGGCTATTTTGATAAATACCGCCATCACGTCCTCAATATCACGCTCTTGTTCTAAAAAGGCTTTCTCCAAGGTGATTCCGTCGATATACTCTAGTTCCAGGGCTGATTGGTTTTTCTCCTGTCGCTTGCCTAACGCTTTTCGTATCCCGGTAATCTGTAAGTCTTTGGTATATTCATACTCATTGTTGAACTGAAGCAACTGGTCAATATCGGGGGTGCTCGGGCGTAGTATCTTTAGTATTCGCTTATTACCAGGCGTAGGATCTTCTACGTAAATTAGCGACTCCTCACTTTCGTACAACAACCGGCGGTGCTTACTCATGACATGGGATTTTTATGGGCTGATTTAAAAAACAATTTGTGCACCAAGTCGACCAGAAAAGAAGGGTGCTTATGGTTGAGGTCATCTACAAACTTATGCGCAATTTTAAAAGGAAGTGAGAGCCCCTCTTTTTGGGCGGTCTGGTCTTGCTGAGATGCTAGCTCGCCTAATCCATCCGAAATTCTAAAGTCACGACCACTCCAGGTTTTCTCCAGGCTGACAATGGCGGTCAATAAGTTAAAATTTTTCATGGCCAGGGCGTGGTAGAAGAGAGCCTTCTTAGACTTTGGGGTAAAAAGATACCGGATGAAGTTGAACTTGTGCCATAACCAGTCGCCCATCTTTATGCGACGTAAAAAGTGGTCGTGAGCCTGACTGATGGGAATTTTCAGATTTTTTTCGAAGATTTTCCGAGTAGCTTCATCCTGGTTATTATAGAGTTTAATAATCGCGTAAATGTGCTCTCGCGGTGGGTGGGTCGGAAGAATTTGCTGCATAAAATTAAGCAGAGGCTCCGCCAGTACTGGACCATTCGGGTTATGCTCGGTAAACTCTTTTTGGTAGATTCGAGCCTGAAGCTGCTTGCCTTCAGCGTAGGTCATCGGGTTAATCTCATCTTTCACTCCTAGGGCTTTTCCTATGTAGTGCCAGGTAAGGTAGTAGCTATCAATCTGGGTGCTGGTAACCTTTTCACCCGAGGCAATTAGCCCGTCGAGTACTTCAATACTGAAGGTATGCACAGCAAAGATCATATCCTGCTGATTGATGGGGTTTCCCCATTCCTTCTCATTCCAGAGGCCGAACTGCGCTACATCGTGCAGGCTATTATTGAGCCGGGCACGAATAAGGGCGTGGATCAAACGCAGCTTTTGAATAGATCGGATGGCATGCCCATTCGCTCCGTAGCCCTGGGGATCCATCACATCCATCACAAATTGCATGGTTTCCAGAATACGCCGATGAGGGTATTTAGTCAGTAACTTAGTAAAGACCAGTACATTGGTTGATCGAAAAGCAGCGTACTGCTTGAGCAAAGAGCGTACTGCCAAAGCCATAGTAGCCTCGAAAGCATAATTATTGAAAAACTTACTGCTTTGCTGTACCGCCTCATTTTGCTCGGTTAGGTAGCTCATTAGCTGAGTATCTCGAAAATACTGATTCAGCAGGGTCACTAACCTATCGTGATCTTCAGTAGTATCATTGCCACCGTCAATCTTATCAAAGATTTCAATATTTACTAAGTCGCTGTTCTTGTGAACGTGCGATAAAGCCTGATAAACCTGATGGTGATGCGGGGACTTGATAATGCTTTCGGCCACTTCATCGGCGGCGTCGTCTTGCTTGTATCGCCAGGCTTCAAAGGTGGCGTCGTTCCAGGTATGGGCTGAGTAGGGGGCAGCGTGAGGTTGGGTAGTTGGCATAGTAGGTAGTTGTTAAGTTACTTCTGAGCAGCGAAAAACATGTACTGCCACAGCCGTTGTTTGTAGGCTTTATATTGGTAGTATGTTGACCAGGTATTGGCCGTCTGTATCTTATTCCGAAAGCCCAGCGTCTGCGAAATGTATGTGATAGGCAAACCGGGGAAAAAAGAGTAGTAAAGCCGTTTAATGCTTTTGATAACGTACTGAGTGACGTCTCTCCGGCGGCAAGAGGAAAAGCCGGCCGTGTGTAGGTCAGCCCAAAATTGCTCAACGTCAGCGTACTGCTCAATGGCCCAAGTATCGGTCCACTGCTTCATTAATCGGGCTTGAGAGGTATTGTTAGATACGCCTACGCTGTAGAAGTCGGCTACCACTAGCCGGCCACCGGGCTTAAGAATACGATACGCTTCTTGAAGAAAATCTAACTTATCGCGGGCGTAACACACACTTTCAATGGCCCATACCACATCAAAGTGGTTGTCGGGAAAGTTAGTATCTAGGTAGCTTTGCTGCTCAAAGTGACAGTGAGCTTCCACGCCGTGCTTTTGGGCGTTTTGCCGAGAGGTGATTACTTGCTTTTCACTTAAGCTGATACCAGTAGTTTGGCTCTGATAATTTTTGGCTAAGAAAATAGAAGATCCACCTACACCACAACCGGCATCTAGCACCCTAGCATTGCGCTGAGGTACTTGGCCAAACTCTGCCACCTGAACATTCATATTAGAAAGAGCGGAACGAAGATTGGGAGTAGTTTCGTCCCAGTAGCCATAGTGCATGCACATCTTGGAATGCAGATGCCATACAATTTCGTAGTCGACCTGGCAGTTTTCGTAGTAGTCAACAATAGCCCGGTGATCGATGGTAGTCGTCGACATGTTTGGTTAGGTTAGTAGATTAAGCGACAGGATAGTGCAGCCAATTTAATCCATTTATCGGGTGTTTCATAATTTATTTGTGAACCAGCAGGGCAAATACATCAAAATCTGGATATACTGATTTCAGAGAGCATAAGCATTTTCATAGCTAACTTGCTTTCTAGCATGTGTATCAAAAACACACCTTATTAGCTAGAAAAGCCACTTGGGAGTTCTGATACGTTTGCCCTAATGAACCAGCGAATAGCTACTATTGATCTATCGGATAGAATAGGCACTAGTTTAATGAATTGAACACTTACTCAGTAGCACCAAATCACGGAATCCACTTAATATCCTTAAAATCCGGTTTTCGCTTTTCCAAAAAAGCATTGCGGCCTTCTTTGGCTTCGTCAGTCATGTAGGCTAAGCGAGTAGCTTCTCCGGCAAATACCTGCTGCCCTACCATACCATCGTCGGTGAGATTGAAGGCGAATTTTAGCATTTTGATGGAGGTGGGTGACTTTTGCAGAATTTCCTGCGCCCATTGGTAAGCAGTATCTTCCAGTTCGTTGTGGGTTACTACGGCATTCACCATTCCCATATCGTAGGCTTCCTGGGCAGAATAATTTCGTCCTAAAAAGAATATCTCTCGAGCTCGTTTTTGTCCCACCATTTTAGCCAGATAAGCCGAGCCGTATCCCCCGTCGAAGCTAGTAACATCGGCATCGGTTTGCTTGAAAATGGCGTGT
>CAKZPJ010000839.1 GCA_937138955.1 uncultured Flammeovirgaceae bacterium
TACCAGAAAGTTTTTCTGAAAATAATTCGGTGGCCGTATCCACGGTGGCCGCATCCACGGTGGCCGCATCCACGGTGGCCGATATACATATCAGTCCCGATGGTAAGTTTTTGTACGTTTCCAACCGAGGCCATAATAGCCTGGCGATTTTTGAAATCGACTCAAGTACCGGTAAATTAACTTCGAGGGGTCACCAAAGTACCCTGGGTGAGATTCCCCGAAATTTTGCTATTGACCCTCAGGGTGAGTTTATATTAGTGGCTAATCAGAATACTGATAATGTTGTTTTCTTTAAGCGTGACAAGAAAAGTGGTCAGCTTTCCCCTACTGAAACCGAGCTATCTGTACCAAGTCCGGTATGTTTAATAATTAAATAAAGTAGTTAAAGCATCCTACGCGAGAAACTAGTCCGGTTAGATCACTTCATCAGTAACTCCCTTAAGTGTTCCTCTAGAGGTTAGGTAGCATTAGATCTGATGAGTCGTAGGTTTCTATGAAATCAAATAATGCTAGATAGTAGGAGGGGTTTCTTAGCGTATTATTATTTCCATACTCGGATTAATCCAAGGTGACCACTACTTTTCCATAGCTCTTTCGTGACTCAATGTATTCGTGAGCTTGGGTCATTTCCTCAAAAGGAAACACCTGTGATACCACTGGTTTAATATTGTGATCTTTCACAAATTTAGTCATGGTCTGCCACTCCTGTTCTACCACTTCCCGATGTTCAATCAGGTAGCCAATGTGAGTAGCTAGTAATCCGGTAGAGCGCTGGGCCATTTGTAAAATTTTGGCTTGAGGTATATTTTTAATCAAATCAGGCCAAGTGAGTGGATTGCGTTTGCTCCACTTCAACCCGGCCATACCGGCAATAATGAGCTTACCGAACGGGTTCAGCAAGTCGCGGCTTTTTCGGAACGTGTTTCCACCTACTAGTTCCAGTACCACGTCTACTCCCCCACCCAACTGAGCCTCGCGAACAACTGAGGTAAAATCAAATTCCTGATAATTGATCGGGTAATCTACCCCTAACTTCTTTAGTAACGCTAACTTTTCAGGCTTACTGGCCGTTCCAAAAACTTTACAGCCTAAGCCTTTCGCTAATTGCACTGCTGCAGTACCCACACCACCTGCCGCTGCATTGACCAATACAGAATCAGAGGATTGTAGGCGAGCTAGTTTCATTAACCCAACCCAGGCAGTCATATAGTTGACAATAAAAGCGGCATTTTCTTCGGGTGAGAACTGCTTCAGGGCGGGTAATGCCATATAATCTTTCACAATCACCTTGTCGGCATAGCTACCGAACTGCCCGCCCGCAATTACCATCTCTCCTACCTGCCGATCAACCCCTTCGCCTACTGCATCAATCTCGCCGTAGGCTTCCATTCCCAGAACGTAGGGCAACTTGGGTGCCCAGCGGTACTGTCCTCGCCGCGAGAGAATCTCGGCGTAATTAATGCCAATCCGATGAACCTTCACCCGGATTTCTCCAGCTTTAGGCATTGGTTCCGGTATATCTTGTATTGCTAGTGTTGGGGAGGGGCCGTGTTTGGTGAGTAGGTAGGCTTGCATTTGAGGTTTTTATAATTAATCGCAGGTCATAAGTTAGTCCAAAGTGAAACAATAAGAGCAACTACGTACCCTCAGACGAATCTCTATTCCATTTCTCTCTTAATTCTTTCCATAAAGCGGAAGCGTTTAGGAACTCAACTTTAATCTTTTTAATAGAGTTTTCTGCGATTCTGATGCTGTCCGAATTTTTAAAAATATCGCGCTTCCTATAGCTTTTTAACCCTTCTAAAATGTTGTTCATTGATTCTGATGCAGATTGAAATGTTTCAATAAGAACTCCTGCTTGTTGCTTACCTTTTTTCCATTCAATGTTTTGAAATAAAGGCTGATCCCATTTAGATTCAATGTAACTATCTGTTGAGATCACAAACTCAGCATTCATCTCTGCAAATAATTTAATCTCCAAAAGCATACGATTTGCAAAATTTTCAAGAATTGATCTTTGGGTACTTTTTTAAGGTAGCACATCGCTTCTTATCTTTAGAGTATTTAGCCTTATATGTGCTAATTTTACCTTTCTCTTCATTCAACTCAGATACTAATACTTTCTGATAATGACCAATTAAATCTAGTGAGTTTGACATCAACAGATACTTATCGCGTCCAGATTGTAATTGTCTTTGCTTACTTTTTATCGGATTTAAGGCATTATGATTTCGCCTTGAGATAAGCTCTTCAAAATCTAACAAAGAATCTTTCGTTAAACGTTTTTCAAAAAGTAATTCTACTTTCCATTGGTTTCTTGCTTTAGATACTGTTGTATTTGATATCTCTTGCCAGTAAATAGAATCTGTATTAGGAATATATCCCAGTAATAGAACTGGTAAATCGAGATTCAACCAATAATAATAATGTACATCCGATATGTAATACGTATAACCATTTTTACTTTTATAAAAATTACCTTCTCCTGATTTTATTTGCAAGGCCAAGAATTTTCCAGTTGGGTTACCATATGTACATTTCTCTTGTATAGCGTCAACCCCAACATCACTTACAGACTGCTCTCTAAAAATCCAATTGAAACTTTCTTCAAAGAACGCTCCGACCTTATGAATACCAATTCTTTCAGTTGAATTATATCTCTTCATCCATATACCAGTGAAACAGCTTATTCTATATCTATATGCAAATTATATTTCTATTTCAAATACCGAAGCCAGCGAGCGTTGTGGGCAGGTAATTCAATAGCAGAACCTAGTTCCAGTGATTCACCCGTGATTGCATCTTCAACGGATTGATACTGAAAACTTTTTGTATCCAGCCGTACTTGGGTTTCAGAGCCATCGTTCACTAGTACATAATGATCTGCTTCGGGAGCAGTCAAGCGGTAAACGATAGCATCATCGCAGGAGTAGGGTGAGGAATAGTTGTCTAAAGTGTAATATAACAACATTTCTTCGGCTAAGGTATTACCAGGCTTAAAAGTCATCAACGAAGCATCGTAGCCAATAATTACTGCGGTGCCTTTACCTACCTTGTTTTCAGTAATGGCGGGTTTGCCGTGGTCAAAGTGGCTTTTTACCTGAGCTGTGGTAGGGGTCATATGCACAAACGCACCGTAGATATCCAAACTGTCCAGTTTAAAGCTGCGGTTAAATCCAGAAAATTGGTAGTCGTCTAACGTTACTCCGAATATCTGCTCCAGCTTAGAGTCTTTACCACTGGGCATTACTTTAGAGTAAGCATCGTACCAACCTGAGGGCATGTCCATCACGAGGCGCCCACCCTGTTGCACATAGTCGTACAAAATATCTAGTAAATCCCGATTAATAGCTAGGTGGGCGGGTAAGTAGATGATCGGGTAACGGGGAGCTAGTCCATTGCGTAAATCACTAGCAGTAACATACTCAAACGGAACATTGGCATTAATTAGCGTTCGGCTCACACCCACACGGGCTTCAATTGGTTGCATGCGGAAAGCATCTCGCTGCCGCACCGACATGGCTGCCCAGATGCCTTCGTTATCCCAGTTGTATAGTACACCCACTAACGGTTCTTTACGAGCTTCCCACAGTTCATCGCGGTAGCGGTTCAGAGCCTTGCCAATCTGTCCCAGCTTACGGGCGCGGGGCGTCACCTGATTGTTCCTATCTAGCAGACTGTACTCTCCCCCTTCTTTTCCAGCACTACGGATACTCCAGCACCAAATACCAAAGCCCCGAAAGCCAGAGGCCAGTTGGGTCAGATAAAATTGAGTGATAGTACCCTCATCTACGTAAAAGCCTTTTTCATCACTATCCTTCTCACCGTCGAACTGCTGCGGGCCACCGGTGCTTTCCCAGGCGGCCGACCAGCCCCCCTTGAACAAGTCGGCCATGAAGGAAGCTTGCATGTAAAAGGGACGAACTAGCTCATTATCAACCTGACCGTAGTGCCAGGAAAAGTGCATTGACGGATAAAGCGTACCACCATCTTTCATCACTTCGGCAATACCTTCCAAATCTACCCCGTACCACGATTGGGGTAAAAACAAACCTAGCTCACCTCCCGCCCGAAAGGGGGCGTGCGGATAAAATTCTTGATACTTTTTGGTTACCTGCTGAATGTTGTTCAGTGCATGATCGGCTTTAAAGCGCATAACATCTCGTTTAACCCGGTACTCTCGATGATTAGATTGCTCCCAACGTTCGGCAAAATCATCCCACGACTGAAAAACTTCACCACCCACCGGTTTCAGGTTCGCGTGATGAACGTTGTAGGCTTCGTTCAATTCCTCAATGGTTCCGTACTGCTCTTCAGCCCACTGAAGAAATAGTCTTTCTCCTTCTTCAGTTAAGTCTAAGCCACGAGCACCAATAGTAGGGTCATGGGCTCGAAAGCTACTTTGCAGTGCGCTCTTTTCGCCAGATTCTTGTAAGTAAGTAATAGTACGTTCTACTCGGTCTTTCAGTAGTTTATGCTGATACTCCATCATTTTCGGGTGTTCCCGAATTTTAGCCATCGGCAGATCAGTATCAATTTTTAGTTTTTTGAGAAGTTTTTCGGTAATTTCTTCCCAACCGCCTTGTCCGTACCACCAGGGAATAATTCCTTCTTCTAATGCTAGTAGCTGTATCTGTTCAACTGTCCAACCAGTAACCGGATAAATTCCCTTCAATGAGTTGTAGCCTAGTTCCTTCATCGTCCGAAAGTGCCAGCGAATTTCTTCTTCACCTTCGTCCGGATGTTGAATATAGACTACCCCAGCGGGCATTGGAGCCAGTTTCCTAAATTTTTCTTGGGTAGGAGAAGCATGAAGCTGGTCGTATTTTTCAGTCAGAAAATCGTGATTTGGCAACCATTGAGCCAATAGCGGTTGAAATAAGCTTGTAAGCGAAAATACAGATAGTAGAAAATATCGGTAGTACATAAAGATATGTTAGGTATTAGGTTAGTAAAATTAGGATGTATTCTGAAATTTCGGTAGCCAATGTATCATTTCTATCACCAGCAGTAAGCAATACGAGTAGAAACCGAATCTAGTGGAAATTTGCCCACCGATTTTGAGGTGCTTATTTCGTCAAAAGGTGTTGAATTAATATTCACCAATCAGGCACTTGGCATTGCTACCAAACAGGGCAGAATCGGGGTAGAAATTTATGTGCGTCGATTACTAACTTATGGGGCTACATATTGGCTAAGACGCCGGAGAAAACTATGGAGTCATTAGAACGGAAGCTTCCAAAGAAGTACTAAGTGAAAGTTGATCGTCTGTTGGTATCTTTTGGAAAGCATGTTTGCATTGGACTGTCCCCTTGCTGAAGTACCTGTGCTCGGCAAGATATATATCTTGAAATTGGAATTAGTAAAAGCCATTAAATGTATTGCACTTTGCTAATTACTGAATTTTCAACACCTCTTCGTCCCCCAATTAGGGTGATAATCTCTCATGGCTCGCAATGAAGATACTGATAGGTTTTCAAATACTACATATTCTTCAACATTAGAATAAGCTAATACTATATATCATACATCATACTTTTACTAGTATCTACTAGATTTCTTAAATAATAAAATCCCCATAAAAAGGGGATTACCTTCCTTCTTTGGCTCATGTATCTTTATCAATTAGAAAATTTCATTTTTTCTATTGCATTTTTTTTGCAATAAGCTTGTCATTTATTAATTCACACTATACATCTATTTTATTATGAGAAAATTTTTACCTATTTGGGGTATGCTCAGCTTGTGTTTGCTGGCTCACTGGAGCTACGCACAAGAAATTGTCTCGGGGAAGATTACCTCGGCAGATGATCAAACTCCTTTACCCGGAGTAAACGTGCTAGAAGAAGGTACCACCAACGGTACTATCACCGATTTAAATGGCGAATACCGCGTAACGCTCACTACCGAAAACCCCACATTAGTCTTTAGCTTTATTGGTTTTGCTCAGAAAACAGAAGATGTCAATGGGCGATCTACTGTTGATATTGCGATGGAATCAGACACTCGGCAGCTGTCGGAAGTGGTGGTTACCGCCGCGGGTATCGAAGCCAATAAGCGAGAACTAGGGTATTCTATTCAAAATGTTGATGCCGAAGAGATTGTTCAAGCTCGGGAAACAAACTTTGTTAGCGCATTGAGCGGGAAAGTAGCCGGGGTGCAGGTAACGAGTTCAGGCGGATCACCAGGAGCTGCCGCTCAAATAAGAATACGAGGAAACAAGTCGGTACAGGGGAGCAATGGGCCGCTCTTCGTAATTGACGGGGTACCTATTGATAACTCTACCTACAACGCTGCTGATTCTCCTGAAGATGCTGTTTCTGGTTTAGGCGCAGGGGGAGTTACTAACTCTAACCGGGCCATTGACATTAACCCAGAGGATGTTGAGTCGTTAACCGTATTGAAAGGTCCTGCCGCTACCGTACTCTATGGTATTCGGGCGGCTAATGGTGCGGTAGTTATTACTACCAAAAAAGGGGAGCGCAATACAAAGCCTAAAGTATCCTACGATTTTGCCTACACTATTGACCAAGTAAATAAACTACCTGACCTTCAGACTACCTACGCCCAAGGTAACGTGGTAGATGGTGTTCCTACTTTCCAATCTCCCATGAATGGTTCTCGGACTGGGTTTAGCTGGGGACCTCGCATAGCTGATCTTCGGTACGCTGATGTAGATTCCCCCCTAGACCCTTTCGGATTGATTGTTCCGGCCAGTGACCCTCGCGCAACAAATCGAGTGGCTCGG
>CAKZPJ010000840.1 GCA_937138955.1 uncultured Flammeovirgaceae bacterium
GGGTCCTAGTTGCTGCACCTGATCGGAGTTGGTCATGATTGGGCTAATCTGCGATTTGTCACCATTCATGTAAGGCACGATCTTAAAGGCCGGTCCCCGTCGGGAAGGGTACTCCCGATCCCATTCCTGTTCCGTTAAATACTGCACAAATGTATTCAACCCTTCGTCCATCCAGGTCCACTGTCGCTCATCTGAGTTCACGATCATCGGGAAGAAGTTGTGACCTACTTCATGAATAATTACTCCAATCATTCCGTACTTAATTCGTTCAGAGTAGGTACCATCAGCCGCGGGGCGACCGTAGTTAAAGCAGATCATTGGGTACTCCATCCCATTGGATGCTTCTACCGAGATAGCTTTGGGGTACGGGTACGGAATAGTGAATTTGGAATACGTTTTTAGTGTTTGGGCTACCACTTCGGTAGAGTATCGTTCCCACAGCGGATTTCCTTCCTTCGGATAGTAGGACATAGCCATGACGGTACGCCCTTCAATATCTACGCCCATAGCATCCCAGATATACTTTCGTGAGCTACCGAAGGCAAAATCTCGTACGCTGTCGGCGTGATACACCCAGGTCTTGGTATCTTTCGCTTGACGCTTTTCCTTTTTCTCTACTTCATCCTGACTGACAATAATCACCGGCTTATCGGCGGTCTTGGATTGAGCCAGCAAGTCCTGCTGCTCGTCAGTAAGCACTTCTTCGGGATTTTGTAGGGTTCCGGTAGAAGCCACAATATGATCGGCAGGAACCGTGATTTCCACTTCGTAATCCCCAAAGGTAAGAGCAAACTCACCTCGACCCATAAATTGCTTATGCTGCCAGCCATTATGATCGTCGTACACCGCCATACGGGGAAACCACTGGGTAATGGTGTATAAGTAGTTTCCATCTTCGGGGAAATACTCGTAGCCACCTCGACCACCCATCAGGGTTCGGTCATTAATATTGTAGTACCAATCTATCGAGAAGGCAGTTTTTTCGCCCGACTTTAGCGGCTCGGGAATATCTACCCGCATCATAGTACGATTAATAGTATAAGGAATATTGTTACCATCGGCGTCCTTCACCGACTGAATTTTATGTCCCCCGTCAAAGCCGTAGCCAATAATAGCTTCTAAATTGTCAATATTCATTTTATCTGACAGACTGTTGGTGCGAGTCTTATAGGTATCCGAGTCCTCTGCCCGCATATTCTGGTCAAGTTGCAACCACAGATACTCCAGTACGTCGGGGGAGTTATTATAGTAGGTAATGGTTTCTGATCCAGTCAGTCGCTGGTTATCGTCGTCGATAGAGCATTTTATCTTGTAATCAGCCTGTTGTTGCCAATACTGGTGCCCCGGTGCGCCCGAACCGGCTCGGTACACATTGGGAGTGGGGAACATTGCCGAGCCTAACTGCTCAAATTTACTGGTGTGCTGATTTTTCTGAGCGGATAACCAGCCGGGCAAACAAATGATAGATAGGCAGAGGAGTAAAAAGTAGTGACGCATAGTGAATACAGGTTAGGAATAAGTAGGCAATATACAAAATTACCTTAACAAGGTATCACCAAATTATATTTGTAGAAACTCATATAAGGCAAACTGTTGCAGTTGACATATCTAAGTTAGTCTATCCCAAGAATATTAATGAAAAAAATGATCGATGTCCGGTTTTTCCTATACATTGACTTCTTCCTTTCTTACTTTTTCATCGGGATATCAGAATCATTTTACTCATCAGACATGAGGCATAGCTGATATTTTTGGAATTGTTATCATCTACCAAACTAACTAAATCCTATGAAAGCTGAAATAGTCTTTAGCTCACTTCTGTGCTTTATTCTTTCATTTCTATTCCTCGCAAATTCTTACGGTCAAAGTGGTATTTTGCACGAATACAGTTTCATGCACGATGGAATAGAACGCAACTACCTACTCTATGTTCCAGCCGATTACGATGGACTGGAAGAGTGGCCTCTCGTGCTAAACTTTCATGGTTTTAATCTAACCCCTGCTCAACAGGTAGCTTTCTCTCAGATGAATTCGGCTGCTGATGATGCTCATTTCTTAGTTGCTTACCCAGCGGGTTTGATAGTAAACAACCCCTTTCTAAACCAGCCCGGCCCCGGTTGGAACCTGATTAATGGTACCCTTTCGGATAATGATGATATTGATTTTAGCCGACAGGTAGTGGAATATATTTCTGCTGACTACCAGATTGACCCCTACAGAATACATGCTGCTGGATTTTCAATGGGGGCAAATATGGCCTACGAAATGGCTTGTCTGGCTCCTGATCTCATCGCATCGGTTGCTGCGGTAGGTGCGGGAATGGATCAGACGATTATTGATCGGTGTGAACGGGACAAACCGGTGGCCTTGCTACAGATTCATGGCACCGCCGATCCAATTGTACCCTTCGGTGGTGCAGAAGGAGAGGGATTTATCTTTCCGCCTGCTCCTGAAACTGCCGTTTTTTGGGCTAATCAAAATGATTGTGAGTCTGAACCTGAGAGCGAGGATTTACCAGATAATGACACGAGCGACAATAGTACTGTAACCCGTTTAGAGTATCAAGACTGTAATGATGATACCGAAGTGCTCTTCTATCAAATAAATAACGGAGGGCATACGTGGCCGGGAGGTGGCGACTTTCCCGAATTTCTCGGCCCGGTAAATAGAGATTTAGATGCTAATGCCGAGATTTTGGATTTCTTTCAGCGTAATCCTCATCCTGACCTGACTGATGGAGGATCTGGAAAGTTACACAAATACAGTTTTATGCACGATGGAATAGAGCGTAGCTACTGGCTTTACGCTCCAGCAGATTATGATGGACAGGAAGATTGGCCTTTGGTAATGGTTTTTCACGGCTTTCAAATTGATGGTAGGTTTCAGATGAAAGTTTCTCAGATGAACCCGGTAGCAGATAGGGAAAATTTTTTGATAGCTTATCCAGAAGGCTTACCTGTTTTGTATCCATTTACTGGCGAAAGTGGACCCGGCTGGATAATTCCTGGTGCTTTTGAGCGGGAGGAGCATCAAGACGACGTTGGCTTCGTTAGTAAAGTCATTGATGATGTTAATGATAACTACCAGATTGACCTGGCACGAGTGCATTCCACCGGCTGGTCGAATGGAAGCCTATTTTCGTTTTATCTGGCCTGCGAATTATCCGATCGAATTGCTTCGGTTGGTGGGGCAGGAGGGCACATGACTTATGCGCAGCAAAGCAGCTGTAACGCCACCCGACCGGTTTCTACTATTCTCATCCACGGCACGGATGATATTTTAGTTCCGTACGATGGCATTCCCAATCTTTTTCCGCCAGCACCATCTACACCCGAACTTTGGGCTTCCCGCAACAACTGCTCACCAGAGCCAATCATTACCGAGTTGCCCGATATAGATACTAATGATAATAGTACCATCACGCGGTACAGATACACCAACTGCGACGGAAAGACTGAAATGGATTTCTACGTGATGAACGATGGTGGACACACCTGGCCGATGGGTGGCTGGCCGGAGAGCGAAGTATGGGGAAATGTATGGCCTGCGTTCTTAGGCCCAGTCAATCAGGATATTAACGCGAGTGAGGTAATTTGGGAGTTCTTTGCTAACCATCCTATGCCAACTCTAACGATTAAAAAGTTCACGCTAGTTAATGCGCGGAATAACCAGGACATTATAGAGTTGAAAGACGGGGATGTACTGGATCTGTCTCGACTGCCTTCGCAACTAAACGTGCGAGCTGATGTAATGGGTTATCCTGAGAGTGTGCAATTCGCGCTGAACGATGACGAAATACAACCCCAAAATGCTGCTCCTTATGCGCTGTTTAGTGACCGCGATGGTGACTACAAACCGGGAAAGTTTGCTGAGGGAAACTATACACTATCAGCAACACCCTACACGGGTAAAACAGCCACCGGAATTGTGGGTACACCTCTTTCTATCGGTTTTGAAGTAGTACGGCGCAGCACGCTGGCTGAAATAGTACGCAGCAGTGAAGAGTTTTCCATCTTAGCTACCGCATTACGACAGGTAGGCTATCTGTCTACGGTCAGTAGTACCGGTCCATTTACTGTATTTGCTCCCAATAACGCAGCTTTTGAGGTGTTGCTTACCTCACTAAATTTGCAGGATGTACGTCAAATACCGATTCCCATGCTGCGAGACGTTATCCGTTATCATATAGTGGTTGGTCAAGAACTACTGGCTGCCGATCTTTCGGACGGACAGAAGGTAAAAACGCGACAGTATAGTGATGTAATGATCAGCATTATGGATGGTACAGTGAAGGTAAACGATGCAACAGTAATAGCACCTGATGTACTGGCCAGTAATGGGGTGGCTCATGTAATTGACCGAGTACTATTACCACCAGTGATGGATGCGATGAGTACCTCAGGCATGTACATGGCGGCCTCACCCAATCCGGGCGCATCAGAAGTAAGCATTGAGGTACTAAATCGCCCCAACCAACGAGTTGAAGTAGCTATAATGAATCAATACGGTTGGCCAGTGTCCAGTAAATCATTCCACATAGCTAATGAACAGAAAGCTAATTTTTCAGTGGATGTTTCTTCCCTGCCTACTGGAGTATACATGATTCATGCTCAACTGGGCAACGAGCGGCAAATGTTACGCGTTGCGAAATAGAAAGAGTGGTGAAGAAAAGAGGTTAATTAGATGGTCGCCACTAAGGACAATGGTCATAGGTCTCAATATCTCATTCTCCTTCCGCATAAGACGTGAGAATTTGCCAATAGGCTTTAGTACCGACCTCTTTATTTGCATCCAGCACCTCGTATACTTTCCCTTCATGATCCAACACCATAATAGGATGATGATTGTCAGGGTCAATCTTTTGGAAAGACCATCTGCGGTAGCGGGTAACGTACTGGTCGCTCAGCAGCGTAGCTAAAGGAGTACCGTCCCAGTCTTCCTGAAGAATTTTCTGATTCGGGTGTCGCTTATCAATTATCCATTGGGTAAAGGCATTACGAGGAAGCACTTTTTGTAAGCGAGCTTTGGGTACGGAGGGCATTTGAAGAAATGCTTGGCCAAAATCACCGTTAGCTTCTCTAAATTTGAATGAGATGACTTTCATTTTAGCGAGGATAATTGTCCAAGCCCAAGCATCTAGATTAGCATTATAATCAATCTTGGGTGCCCCGAAAACTCCCAGCACAATTATCCGGTCGGCAATAGTGCTATCCAAGAGGTAGGCATTGGCTACGGAAGTCAATTGTCCACCCGTAAGGATAGCTAGAGGTTGAGCGGAAGATGCTTTTTTTGCCTCGGATACAATAAACTGACTACCATCAATACCCAAGGGTTTGGTATCTTCTATTTTCCCGGATGATGGAACCGCCAGAGTTTGGTTGGTTCCCGGAAAAAGATCGTAGTCGACCTTCAATCTAACCTGTTTCGCTTTTTGCTGAATCTCTTCTCTGCCTCTTACAAATTCAGGATATTCGCTGTGCTGATACGTAGTGATAATCGCTTTCAGATCGAGCGTGCCTAAATGCTCGGCAAGCATTAGCATTTCTTCGGTGTAGGTATCCCGATGATCATCATTATCGAGTACCACTCCTGAGTAATTAACATCTAGCGACTGCGCCCAAACTGATCCGCAAAGTATAGAAACTACAGAAAATGTAGCACAACAAGTGAATAGGTTGATAGCACTCATGGATGAAATTTGGTTTGCTGTGATTTACTAACGAAAAAAGCCCAGTCAGAGCGACCAGGCTTTAGTTTTAATGAAAAATAAAACTACGCTATTGCCCAGCCATCGCGGTACTCGCGGTGCAGGTGGCGGTTCACATCTTTATTATTGGTGAATTCCATTTTCTTACCATCGTAGCGTAAGATTTCGCCCGGAGCGTGCAAGGCAACTACGCCGAGCAGCATAGTTTCGTTAAGCGGTGCAGCGTACTCAAACGGACAGGATATTTTTTCTTCACCTTTGATGGCACGTATCCAGTTCATTTCGTGAGCACCTCGTCCACCTTCAATTCGCTTATAAGTTTGGGGAGT
Organism: uncultured Flammeovirgaceae bacterium; assembly: GCA_937138955.1. Classification (GTDB taxonomy): domain Bacteria; phylum Bacteroidota; class Bacteroidia; order Cytophagales; family Cyclobacteriaceae; genus Tunicatimonas. The sequence goes on from CAKZPJ010000840.1 coordinate 6,037, forward strand.
ATCAGCGTACTGTTCCATTAGTGACTGCGGGTACATCTGTGGATCAGAGCCGTAAGTTTTGTGGTACAGCACTCCTTTCTCTCCCTGGAAGATCACTCCCCCACCCCGATCTAGTTCTACATCGTCGGGTAGTTCGGCGGGTCGCGATGGCATCAGGCCACCATCGTACCAATGCATAGTTACCTCGGGTAGCATTCCTCGGGAAGGGAAGGTATAGTGAACCGTAGTAGATAGCGGATAGGTGGCTCGATCCTCTTGATTACCGCCCCACGGGGTAGAGGTTCCCTGCACAGTATCGGGGTACTCTAATCCTAAGGCCCAATACGGGTGGTCTATCAAGTGAGCTCCCATATCACCTAGAGCGCCCACGCCCCAGTCAACCCAGCCCCGCCAGTTGAACGGATGGTAAATTGGGTGATAATCCCGGTACGGTGCCGGTCCTAAAAACACATCCCAATCTAGATCTTTGGGCACCTTATGTTTACCACTCATTGATCTAAGCAAAAGGTCTTCCGTTACTTTCCGATTCCATTCTATATCGCTTCGGTTGCTTGAGGCTGTAGTAGGACGGGGAACTCCCTGCGGCCAAATTGGACGGTTCGTCCAGACGTGTACTTCGCGTACTGGCCCAATAGCGCCAGCCTGTACCCATTCATTCACCTGACGAGCATCGTCGCTAGAGTGTCCCTGATTACCCATTTGAGTAACCACCCCAGTTTCCTTGGCTATTCGCTTCAGCTCCCGAGCTTCTTTTACCGAGTAGGTCAAGGGCTTTTGTACATACACATGCTTGCCCATTTGCATAGCAGCACTAGCCGCCACCGCGTGAAAGTGGTCGGGCGTTGCAATCACTACCGCATCAATATTTTTCTCCTCTTCCATCATCTTACGATGGGAGAAATGTTCGAGAAGAACGCACAACTCGAGCAACCAGAGCTTTCTCAGCATGTTCGAGGTCTCTCTGCAGCCTTTTTAGCGGCAACCTATATGGTCACGGATCCCACATCGACTATTTCAGAAGGAAATCGCTCTAATCTCACTCGCGGTATTTCGGATTGTGCGCCAATGGCTGCGTTGA
>CAKZPJ010000841.1 GCA_937138955.1 uncultured Flammeovirgaceae bacterium
TAACTTATCTGTGGTAAAATAGCTTACTATTTCTATGTAATAAAAGTGTAAATTAAACACTTTTATTTAATTATTTCAATAAATAATATATTTATTTATATATTATTGCCATTTATATTTCTATTCTGAGCTTTCCTTCTTAGCAGGAATGCACAAAAAGAAACCACTTGCTGGCGCTAAGTGGTATTAAAGAAAACCATTCAATTTATGATGTAATATTAAAGCGAAATTTTAACCATTAGTAATCCAATCAATCGTTGGACGATAATGTTTATTTTTAATCACCTGTGCCGGAAGCAGAAGGCTGATTCTCAGTTAAGCCGTACTGGTCTATCAGGTAGACCAGTGAAGTCATGGCGGCAGCTCCTAGCAATAGCTCCCGACGGTTGACGATCTCAAACACATCCAACGCGGAATGGTGCATATCGAAGTAGCGTTGAGAATCGGGTCGTAGTCCAATTAGTTCTACCCCTTGCGGTTTAAGAGCACTGATGTCAGCTCCGCTACCACCCTTGTTAAACTTATGCAGATCGTAGGGTTCAAATAGTGGTTTCCAACGCTGAATTTGTTCATAGGCTGCTTCGCTTACATCAAGCCCAAAGCCACGAGGAGCAAATCCACCGGCATCAGATTCAACAGCGGCCAAATGGTTCTCTTGATTCTCTTCGGCTAATTCAGCGTACTTTTTTGCTCCCGCTAACCCATTTTCTTCGTTCATAAATAGCCCCGCCCGAATTGTCCGCTTCGGCTGATAATCCATTGCCTCGAGGGTTCGGAGCACCTCAATAGAGTGGACTACTCCGGCTCCATCATCGTGAGCTCCCTCAGCCAAGTCCCAAGAATCCAAATGCCCACCAACAACAATGTATTCGTCCGGGTACGTACTTCCCGTAATTTCACCTACCACATTATAGGAAAGCACATCATCCAGCATTTCGCAGTGAGTCTCCAAGTAAAAAGAAAGAGATGGTTCTTCCTTCAGTGATTTGCTAAGTAGATCAGCGTCGTTAGTACTGATAGCCACAGCCGGAATCTTGGGAATATTAAATGAGTAGACCGTACTTCCGGTGTGAGGGTAGTCGTCAAAAGCCGTAGAGAGTGAGCGAACAATTACGCCTACTGCTCCGTATTTTGCTGCTTCAGAGGGACCACCTCGTCGCTGGTTACCCGCTAAACCGTAAGCTGAACCGGTTTGAATTTGGGTTTGATCCATGGGGCGATTAAAGAATACTATTTTACCTTTAACATTCTCCTCACCTAGATCGGCTAATTCCTCAAAAGTATGAACTTCTACTATATTGGCGAGTACGCCCTCACTTCCAGTACCTACTGCGTTACCAAGAGAGGTAATGTTTACCTCCCGCGTTCCTAGCTTTTGAGAATTAACAATACGCCCCACTTCTTGCTGACCCCGCACCCAATGAGGCACCATTACAGGCTGAAGAAAAACGCTGTCAAACCCGTACTCTTGCATTAACTGACGGCCCCACTCTACGGCAGCAGCAGCTTCGGGCGAGCCACTTACTCGGCCCCCAACGTCTTTACAAAGGCTACGAAGGTTTTCGTATGCTTCCCCGCGCAATAGCGTTTCATCGTAAATTTTGCGCACCATCGTTGAATCATCTTTAGATTGCGCTACTGCTGGGATTAAAGCAATCAATAATAACCCGATCGTTGTGTATAAATACTTTTTCATTAGTTCAAGTTGGTAGGTGAATTTTTAGTTTTCTATTAGTTCAGCGTTATGTAAAATGTACATCATCCGGTCAGGATTATCAGCGTTTAATTCTAACGTTCCCCGTAGTTCAACTACTTCCGAAGAGAGTTCTAAGTTATTCTGGCTAAATACTTCCATTACCGTTTCAGGACCAGCTCCACCGCAGAAGAAACAAGCGGCAATTGGTAAGGCTGATAATATGAAATACTTAGGTTTTAAGTATGCTTCAAAAGGAATCATGTACCCCTTTACGGTAATCTGCCGCCCATCTAGTGCTTGTGCCCTATTGCCGAAAACCGGATACGATATTTCGTACCCGACCGAAGCATCGTAGCGATTTTCTATTTCTACATCCGATAACGTCTTCCAAACGCTGGGGCTAGTTTGGCTCCAACTCAAATGACTCATCATTACTAATACACTTATTAGAAAGCAGTACAGCTTCATAGTACTTGGATAGATATTATCGAACCCCTAAATTAGTACGATTCTGTAAGAATTCTATTAGAATCTTTGGTTTTCTTACTACCCAACCAATATAAATTTTCCTATGACTGCCTCAACCGATCAGTTTAACGTTGTTCATCAACCGGATAAAAAACGCTTCGCCGTTCTTTTAGATGACGCAGAAGCCGTATTAGAATACATCCCTGCTAAGAAATACCTAGTGTTTACTCATACGGAAGTACCTCAGTCGCATGAAGGAAAAGGGTTAGCTTCCCAGTTAGCGCGCACGGGGTTGGAATACGCCAAGGAAATTGACCAACAGGTACTACCTCTTTGCCCTTACGTAGCCATGTACATCCGTCGCCGCCCAGAATACCGACCGCTGGTACTGCCGGGCTTCAATGTCTGAGAAGTGAAATTCAATTATCTGTCTTACCTAAAGGAAGGAAACGCTCGGCAACAATCGGCCTATCAAGCACTGCGTAGCCTTGGTCTATTTGATCACCTATCTGAGTATCGCCCCTTACTCGCTGGTACCATACCACTAGGAATTGATGTTGTATCTAGTGATCTGGACATTTGCTGTGAGGTCTACGAGCCACTGTCATTTGTTCAGACCGTTAGCTCTCGGTACAGTTACCTGCCTGAATTTTATGTTGATTCCAACCCTACGCCTCACCTTAGTACAATCATTCGTTTTTCTTATCAGAAATGGTCCATTGAGCTATTCGGACAACCGCTTTCTGCTACACAGCAACAAGCTTATCGGCAGTATGATGGTTGAGCACCGTATTTTGCAGCTAGCCAATGTAGCCTTCCGCGAGGAAATAAAGG
>CAKZPJ010000842.1 GCA_937138955.1 uncultured Flammeovirgaceae bacterium
CTCGTTCGCGGTTTCGATGCTGACGATTGAAAAAAGCGTCCCAAATTCCCATACGGGACTAATAACGTTGTATTGATCTCTCTTCTTTATAAAAGTCAACCACTAACCTGAGCAGTGGAATTGTACTGCTCAGCAGGATCTTGGGAGATTAGAATTTGGTAAGTATTTCGTTTTACGGTGAGTTTGGGTTTCCGAAGCCAGGGATTATATCGCTTCAGGATTTTGTAGCTTACTCCGTGGGTATGGGCAAATTCTACCAGATCATCAATCGTTTCAGTCACGGTGACTACTTCAAATTCAGGCTGGTAGTATCCTTCTTTAGAGTCAATGTAAAACCCGTAGGCTTGAGGGTTTTCTAGAATCATTTTCATAGAAACTAATCGGAAGAAATACCGAGCCGTCTCATCGTTTAGTAGCATATCGAAGTAGGAATTAATTTTTTGCTCTTCTAATCGCCGTTCAAAGCCCCGCATGCCGATATTGTACGAGGCGGCTACGTTCACCCAATTCCCAAATTTGCTGTGGGCTTTCTTTAGATATTTACAGGCTGCCTCCGTGGACTTTATCGGATCGTAGCGTTCGTCTACCTCTTTGTTTACTTCCAAGCCAAAGTCTTTGGCCGTACCCTTCAGCAATTGCCAAAACCCAACCGCATTGGCCGGAGAGCGAGCGTATTCTACCAAGCCGCTTTCAATGATTGGCAGATACTTAAAATCAGCGGGCACCCCATTTTCCTCTAAAATTCTCTCAATAGTCGGTAGCCAACGTTGAGCCCGCTTAATCATTAAGATAGTATTGGAGTGCCAGTTGGCGTTCACGTGAATTTCTCGGTCGAGGCGTTCGCGTAAGTCGGGTTCTTGCATAGGGATTGTCTCTCCTACAAAGTTTATTTGCTGCGGAATAGGAACGGTGAACGCTTTGTAGCCCGCCGGAGCTACAATTACTTCCGGGGTACCATCCAAATTTCTAGGCGCGGTGGTCACCGAAGGCTCCCCATCACCTACTTCGGCCAGCTTTACGCTATTAGGCGACGCTGCAAACTCTTGCCAGCCAATATAAATTAACAACCCGACAATTAGCACGGATTGGATCGCTACTTGGGTTCGGATGTTTTTCATTAAAAATTGGGCGATAGTAGGTACTTAGAGTAGAAGTTATCGATGACGGCTACGGCATCGGTGGCCGAATCTACCACATTAATTAATTCTAAATCCTTCTTATTAATATTTTTTTCTTGCTTCAGCATAATTTCTTCAATCCACTGTAGCAGCCCTTTCCAATAGTCGCTACCAACTAGCACAATGGGAAAGCGACCCACTTTTTTGGTTTGAATGAGGGTGAGTGCTTCAAAAAGCTCATCGAGAGTACCAAAACCACCGGGCATGACAATAAAGCCCTGAGAATACTTCATGAACATGACTTTACGGACGAAGAAATAGTCGAAGGTGATAATTTTGTCGGGGTCAATATAAATATTACTGCTTTGCTCAAACGGAAGCACGATATTAACTCCTACTGATTTACCGCCCTCTTCCTGGGCGCCCTTATTACCAGCCTCCATAATACCGGGGCCACCCCCAGTAATTACTCCGTAGCCATGGCGAACGATTTTTGCGGCAATCTCTTCAGCCATTTTATAGTACGGATGATTGTCGGGGGTTCGGGCTGAACCAAAAATGGTTACGCAGGGGCCAATCTTTCCTAATTTCTCAAAGCCCTCCACAAACTCGGCCATAATCTTAAAAACCGCCCAAGAATCATTGGTCTTGATCTCGTTCCAGTCGCGGTTCCTGAATGCTTGCTTAATACGCGATTCTTCCTCACTTACCGTGTTTTCAGGTAGTTTATTAGGTGTTTCGTTATTATCTATTGTATTCATGTACTTAAGTGTTAATGTGTTTAGGAGGTATCTGGGGTTGGGTATATTGTTAAATATTGATGAGTTATGACCTCCTCTTAAACGTACTTTACGTTATTTTTCATATTTATAAGGTCACCCTTTTCTAGATAGGAGCGAATAAATTCTTTTCTATGATACCGAGCAAAACCTTCAGCAATATTATTCATAATTGACATGTTGCTCTTCTAAATTGTCTCTGAGTATCATAGTCCTTACGCAGTTCTCCTTTTTAACTTAATTGATAAACTGCCTGTACCACTAAGCGAGCCGATTGCCTACACCGCAAACCTTCAAACCTCTCTACCTTTGCCATATCAGAAAACTATAACACTTTGACACCATAGCACTAACGCAGTAAATCCCCCAAAGCCGGGCGTAACTCAGTATGCTTAAACTCAAACCCTGCTTCTTCGGTTTTTTTGCTGCTCACGCGGTTACCGCCAGTTACGACTTGAGCCATCTCTCCCAATAGCAATTTTAGGACAAATGCGGGAACGTTGGGCAGGAATAGCGGCTTATTTAGTACATCGGCAGTCTTTTTGGTCAGTTCATGGTTTGTCGCCGGATTCGGAGCTACTCCGTTGTATACGCCTTGCATACCGTTCTGCTCCAACGTGAACATGAATAATCGGCAGAGGTCATCCAGATGAACCCAACTCATGTACTGACCACCTCGACCCAGTGGAGCACCCACGCCGAGTTTGATCGGTTGCATAATTTTGACAAGTGCGCCTCCTTTCTCGCTAAGCACAATACCAATACGAATCTTCACTACGCGCAAATTCAATTGGTTGATCTCATCTACGGCTGCTTCCCAGTGCCGAGTAACTTCCGCTGCAAAACCATCGCCCGACGGACTGTCTTCATTCATCCAAGCACCACCGGTATCAATTCCGTAGTAGCCCACTGCTGAAGCAGAAACAAAGGCTTTGATGGTATGATTGCCTAGCTTTGCGATAGAGTCTTGGAGCAACTTGGTAGACTCTGTTCGGCTTTTTAAGATTAATTCTTTTCGTCTATCCGTCCAGCGTTTATCAGCGATACCCGCTCCGGCTAGATGAATGATATAGTCTACTCCGATTAGGGCTTCCGGATCGATTTCTTTCTTCTCGATATTCCACTGGTAGGTTTTTACTTTTTCGTCACCAGAAACTGAGCGGCTAAGGTGGGTAACGGTATAGCCTTTTTCTTGCAGTAATTGGGTGAGGCGAGTACCGACCAAGCCGGTGCCCCCTGAGATGAGTACAGTAGCATTCATAGTTTCGTATTCTTTCTGACAAGAGAACTGACTACGTTAGCTTCTGTTTATCCGGTTAGTAGGCTTTTGGGCAATACTTGCTACTGAGTAGTTCGGAGGCTCTCGTTAAGAAGAACACAACAAGGACACACTCCCGTAGGATTACTATTG
>CAKZPJ010000843.1 GCA_937138955.1 uncultured Flammeovirgaceae bacterium
TGGAAACTGTAACCGGTAACTATCCCGAAGCTGAGCCACTACTGAAGAAAGCATATGAGCTATCGGTAGACCATTTTGGTGAGAACCACCCTGAGCAAGCCAGGGTACAATTAGAGTTAGCAAAATTTTACTTCACTCTAGGGAATTTTATCCAAGCCAAACCCTTACTATTAGCTAGTCAAAAAATATTTTTTGATTCATACGGAGCATCTCATCCTGACTTGGCCACCGCCTACCAGAGTTTAGCAGCTCTTTACGAAGCGCAAGATAGTATAGCGTTAGCGGAAAAATATTATCAACAAGCTCTTTCCATTGATGCTAATACTTTAGGAAAGCAGCATCCATCCTACGCTGCTACATTAAGTAACCTAGCTACACTTTATCAGAACAATGACAAATATGAGGAGGCTTTACCACTACTTGAAGAGTCTTTGTCAATTAGCGAGAAAATATTGGGTAAAGATCATCCGTATTATTCAACTACCTTACTCAACTTAGGGCTACTCTACCAAGATTTAAATAAACTTGATGAGGCTACTGAATTTATTGAGGAAGCTGTAGCTGTCCGCCGGGAAGTGCTCGGAGAGCTACATCCTGATTTTGCCTACGCGCGATACAGCCAGGCGGTACTATACCATAAGCTCGAGCGATATAAAGATGCAGAAGACATATTTCACGATGTGGTTGAAAACTACATTGGGCAAATACAAAACTACTTTCCCTCTTTGAGCGAGCAAGAAAAAGGAGCTTATTACCAGCGAGTAGAACCAGTGTTTCATGCCTTTCGCGATTTTGTTATCGATCAAGTATACTACCGAGCTGAGGGTGTAACGGATACACGAAAACAACAGTTGCTTGCTGAACTGTACGACCTTCAACTGGTAACCAAAGCGATGCTATTAGATGCCTCATATCAGCTTAGACAGGTTATCGAAGCTCAGAGTGAAACTGAAACATTGAAAGAATACGAGCGATGGTTAGCTACAAAAGAGCAACTGGGGCAGTTGTATACACTATCTCGCCAAGAACGTAATGATCAGCGCGACGATATTCGGTCGTTGGAAAGTGAAGCCAACCAACTGGAAAAACAGCTATCTCGTAAGTCAGAAACTTTTGCGACGACAGTAGAAAGCGAGCAGATTACTTGGCAGCAAGTACAACAGCAACTTCAGCCTTCCGAAGCTGCCGTAGAGATTATCCGAGTAGCTCGCGATAGTGTAGTACTGTATGCCGCCTTGGTACTAGAGTCTAGTAGCGTCGCCCCTCAGATTTGTGTATTTCCCGAAGGGAAAGAGATGGAAAATAAAAACTATTACTATTACCAGAATGCTATCAAATTCCGAATAAAAGACCAGCTTTCTTATAATCAATATTGGTGGCTTATCCGGGAACAATTGTCCGACGGTATAAAAACAGTTTATCTGGCTCCCGACGGCGTTTATCACAAGATCAACATTAATAGCCTATACCATACCAAAGCCGAGCGTTATGTAATTGATGAAATGAATTTACGAGTATTAAGTAGTACTCGTGACCTAGTTCGTTCGCCCGATAAATTTTCTTTAAAATTAGCTTACCTAGTTGGCTCACCTGACTTTCAGTTTCGAGTAGGCTATCAGAGCAGTGAGGCAGTGGTTGATCCGGCTGAGTCATCACCGCTTACTGCATCCAGCATGTTGGGAAACACTCCTTTTCTATTTGGAATCCGAGACTTGCCAGGTACTAAAACCGAAGTAGAAGAGATTAGCGATATGCTAACCGAACATCAATGGACGACTCGGACATACCTAGGTGAGGAGGCCAGAGAGGAAATGATAAAATCTGCGAAAGAACCTAGAGTACTGCACATTGCCTCTCATGGCTACTTCATGACAGACTTGTCCGAATCAGGAAACCTTAGTCGGGCTTACGGAACACATTCACAAAACATATCGGCTAATCCATTGCTCAGAGCCGGTTTGCTTCTAGCAGGAGCTGAGCATAGTATTCTTCGGAAAAATGCATCTAACTGGAAGGTAGAAGATGGCATTTTAACCGCTTACGAAGCGATGAACTTACGACTGAATGGTACGGAGATGGTCGTGTTGAGTGCCTGCGAGACAGGACTAGGTGACATTAAGAATGGAGAGGGAGTGTATGGCTTGCAGCGATCCTTTTTGATTGCTGGAGCGCAGAGCGTGCTAATGAGTCTTTGGAATGTAAACGATAATAGTACTGCCGAACTGATGACCATTTTTTATCAGAATTGGTTGTCAGGCCAAAGTAAGCATCAAGCATTGAGAAACGCTCAGTTGGCAGTTAAGAAACAGCGGGCTGACCCGTATTTTTGGGGTGGATTCGTGCTAGTAGAAAGATGATATTCTCACCTACTGAGTTCTGTCTTCGCGATAAATCAGCCACTTTTGAACTACTAACAAATTTTGTAAATTCACAGCTAACCAACATCAAAAGCAGTTAATGACGAATTCTTCTAACAACTATTCTTCTGTTATGCGCTGGGGCGGGCTTGGTCTCTTTTTTCTATTCGTAATTTATTTGACCTGGCTGGTACTTAACAAATCTTCTGAAGAAGTAGACTTTAACGCCGAAGTGCGACCTATCATTAACAAAAAGTGCATTACCTGCCATGGGGGAGTAAAACGCTCCGGTGGATTTAGCCTACTGTTTCGAACCGACGCGCTTAGTGAGAATGAGTCGGGAAAACTGGCTATCGTGCCGGGTGACCCTCACACTAGTGAAATGATTCGCCGCATTACAATTAGCGACCCTGAAGATGATGAGCGAATGCCGCCTGAGGGTGACCCGCTATCTGAGGAAGAAATAGCCATTTTAACTAGTTGGATTGATCAGGGAGCTCAGTGGGAGGATCATTGGGCCTATGTAAAGCCGGAACCTGTTGATGTTCCAGAAACTGAAACTTCGTGGGGCGACAATGAAATTGATAACTTCGTATTAGAACGGTTAGAACAAGAAAATATTCAACCGGCTAGTGAAGCTGACCAAGCAACTTTACTCCGACGAGTATCGCTGGACTTAACGGGGCTTCCACCGACGCAAGATGACCTAAAGCAATTTTTGAATGATAATAGCTCCGAAGCTTACGAAAAAGCGGTGGATCGTCTACTAGAATCTCTGCGCTTTGGAGAACGGTGGGCGGCACTTTGGATGGACTTGGCCCGCTACGCTGATTCTAAAGGCTACGAAAAAGATGACCGCCGTTCAATATGGCAGTATCGCGACTGGCTAATTAAGTCATTCAACGAAGACAAGCCGTTCAATGAATTTACGATAGAGCAACTAGCCGGGGACTTGCTTCCCGATCCTACTGATGAGCACTTGGTTGCTACTGCTTTTCATCGAAATACTATGAACAATGATGAAGGAGGAACTGACGATGAAGAGTTTCGGGTAGCAGCGGTTATTGACCGGGTAAATACTACCTGGGATGTATGGCAAGCAACTACGATGGCTTGCGTGCAGTGCCACAGTCATCCGTATGATCCCATTCGGCACGAAGAGTACTTTAAGTTTTTTGCTTTCTTAAATAATACGGCTGATGTAGATGTGCCGAGTGAATCTCCTAACTTATCCACCTTTCAAGAAGAAGAAGATCGCCAGAAATTAGAGAATCTGAAGAACTGGGTCATTCGGCACACGAGTTCAGCCGATGATAAACTAAAGCGGGCTCAAAAGTTTGTGAACTTAGTTAGAATAACCGAACCCAAAATTCACCCAGCAGTTTTCGATACAGTCATCAACGGTTCATTGCTGGATAGCAAGTATCTATCAGTAGAAAGTGGTGGCTACGCCCGATTACCAAATATCCCACTCAAAGGTGAATCTCAGTTATTAATTAGCTATAGTGCCCAACATAGCCAAGGTAACGTTGAGATCCGGCTGGATAGTTTAAATGGCGAGAAAGTAGCCAACTGGAATGTGAAAGCAAACCGAGGAGGTTGGCGGTTCAATGCTACGAATATTCCCTTCAAGGCGGCCGAAGGTAAGCACGATCTCTACTTTATTTTTAAAAGCCCACGTAAAAATGAGAGTATCGCTACCATAGAGTGGTTGCTACTGCATGAGCCACTTCCGGGGCAAGGTGAACCGCATTACGAGCAACAGCAGCAAGCGTTTCTCAACCTAATAAACAATACTGATGTAGTGCGTACGCCCATCACGGTTGATCGTCCTGAGCGATTTCAACGCACTACACACGTGTTTGAGCGAGGTAACTGGTTAGTACCTGGTGCGGAAGTAACGGCTGGCGTACCGCAGGCTTGGCCTGCGTTGCCTGAGGGAGCTGCTAATAACCGACTTGGTATGGCTCAGTGGCTGGTGAGTGAGGAAAACCCTCTTACTGCCCGGGTAATGGTGAAT
>CAKZPJ010000844.1 GCA_937138955.1 uncultured Flammeovirgaceae bacterium
ATTCGGTTACCCCAGGAAAGATCTTCTATTTTAAGTGCTAACGTAGCTGACCGAAAGTCAGAATAGCTTTACTTTATTAAGCTCATCAAGCGTTACCTGATAAAATTCTTTATGAATATTAAAGGGGGAATCCTCACCTCGCTCAATTAGCTGATAACTGCCATCTTCTTGCATCAAATACGTGTTCACATTATCGCGTAAATTATACGCAAGAATATTCATAGCCTGTTTTTTTACGGTTAAGTCCGCCGCCAGAAATAAAGACTCCAGCCGACGATCAAAGCTACGAACCATCACATCGGCACTGCCACTGTATATTTTAGGTTCATCATTATTGTGGAAATAATAGATCCGAGAATGTTCCAAGAAGTCGCCCACAATAGAACGCACAGTAATATTCTCGCTCAATTCTGGTCGTCCGGGGCGAAGGCAGCAGATTCCTCGTACAATTAACTGGATGGGTACTCCCGCCTGAGAAGCGGTATACAGTTCGCTAATTACTTCGCGATCTTCCAACGAATTAATTTTAATAGCAATTCCTGAGGGTAGTCCTTTTTTTGCGTTCTCAGCCTCGTGGCGAATTAATAAAATTAATTGCTCTCGCATATCACGCGGGGCGGTAATGAGGTACTGGTAGTCGGTAGGAGATGAATGTCCCGTAATTACGTTAAAGAACTCCGATACATCGTGGGCGTACACCTCGTTGGTGCTCAGTAACCCTAAATCGGTGTACAGCTTAGCGGTTTGCTCATTGTAATTACCGCTCGACATATGTACGTAACGAGTGACCTGCTTACCATCTTTTCGTACTATTAGTAGCAGCTTGGTATGAGTTTTAATACTACTTACTCCATAAATAACAAAACAACCAGCTTTATGTAGCCGTTGAGCTTCTCGCATGTTGTTCTCTTCATCAAAGCGAGCTTTTAGCTCAAAAAGTACCGACACATGCTTTCCGTTCTCGGCAGCTTTCAACAGGGCTGCTGTAATTCGCGATTCAGAAGCTAAGCGATAGATCGTCAGTTTGATCGCTAGCACATCTGGATCCTCGGCTGATTTCTCAATTAAGTCCAGTAGAGGTTCAATATCGTTGTAGGGGTGATGCAGCAGAATATCGCGATGCTTCAGTACCTCAAAGATATGTTCATTACCCATTTCGGGGTACGTTACCGGCGGCACCGGCGGTGGGGTTTTCGGTACCCGATTTCTAAAATCATGGTGCTTCACAATCTGCCAGAGTGAAGTAAAATCCAATAGCCCACTGGGCTCTACCTCGAATAGATTGTCTTTATCAATGTTCCAGCGATTGATCAGTTGCCGCATCATCCAGCTACTGTACCCGCTTTCAGCTTCAATTCGCACTACTCGCCCGGTTTTGCGAGTCTTCAATTTCCGCCGAACTTCCTCCACAAAAGAAGACTCCAGATCGTCGCTTTCATCCAGTGTAAAGTCACCATTGCGTGTAATCCGAAATAGGTTGACCGACTGAATATCGATATTGCGAAACAGACGATAAATATACGTGCGAACCATCTCTTCAATGGGTACGAAAATAACGCGGTCTTCCTCGTCAAATTCGTAGAAGCGAGGCAGGTTTTGGGGAATCTGTACGAAGGATAGCTTTTTGTTGTCTTTCTTATCCTCAGGTTCGCGGGTTACCACCCCAAATACCAATAGCCTATTCATTAGCGTCGGAAACGCATGGTAGCTATCGTAGGTCATCGGAGTAAGCATTGGATAGATTGTCAGGTTAAAATACTCCTCCAGTAGTTTACGTTGCTTCTCTGATAGCTGGGCTATATCTTTTACAATACTGAAATGATTCTTTTCAAACTGAGGCAGTAAGTCTTCGGTGTAGCAGCGGTTCTGCTCCTGAAAAAATTGCTGAGTTTCCTGGAGTAATTTCTTACGAAAAGGCTTTTCGCGCAGGCCGGAGTAATCAACCCGTTCCTTGCCGTAGTCAATATAGTTGTAGAGACTGCCAATCCGAATCATGAAAAATTCATCAAGATTAGACGAGGTAATAGCAAGAAACTTCAGTTTCTCAAAGATTTTTCGGGATGGCTTCTTTACCTGATCTAATACGCGATAGTTGAACTTCATCCAGCTTAGGTCGCGACTGATGAAATCGCTGGTGGCAATAGAGGAGGAAATGCGGTCTTTAACTAACATATATCTGAAAAAGTTTGATCGTCTGTAATACTAACTTACGGTCTAGGTAGTCAGTTTGCAAAAAATAAGAAAGCTATCTACCACTGGGGTAAATAGCTTTTCCTTAAAAACGGGATGGTTTTTATCCTAATAATAACTTGTTATAAATGCGCTCTTCCAATTTATCATGTTTGCTTTGTAGATAGTCGATGAGTTTGTTCATATCTCCCCATAGACTTTTTATCTCAGTTTGAAGATTGCTTACTTGTCCAGTAAGAAAAACTTGCCCCTCTACTAATTTCTCAAGCAAGTTGCCGTGCTTTATCAAAATTTCACTTTGTCGGTCATGCTGCTGTAAACTTTCAGCTAATAGTTCAATAATACGATCCGCCCGGCGTACCGGTTCGTTTTTCATAATTTTAAATGTCTAAGTTTGCGTACTTAGCATTTTTCTCAATAAACTCCCGGCGAGGGGCTACCTCGTCACCCATCAGCATCGAGAACAAATGATCGGCTTCGGCTGCCGAATCGATAGTAACCAACTTTAGGCTGCGCGTTTCAGGGTTCATGGTCGTTTCCCAAAGTTGCTCCGGGTTCATTTCACCCAAGCCTTTGTAACGCTGCACCGATACGGACTCTACTTTTCCATCGCCAGCTAGTTCTTTTACGGCTGCTTCCCGCTCTTCTTCTGACCAGATGTAGCGTTCTTCTTTCCCTTTTTTTACCAGATAAAGCGGGGGTAGGGCAATGTACAAATAACCGCTTTCAATAAGAGCTCGCATATAGCGGAAGAAGAAGGTAAGAATCAGAGTACGAATGTGGCTTCCGTCTACATCAGCATCCGTCATGATGATGATTTTGTGGTAGCGAAGCTTCTCCATGTTTAGCGCTTTGTCGTCTTCTTCGGTACCGAAGGAAACGCCCATCGCGGTAATCATATTCTTAATTTCTTCGTTGTCGTAGATTTTATGCTCTTGTGCTTTTTCTACATTCAGTATTTTTCCGCGCAACGGTAGAATAGCTTGGTACATTCGCTCTCGTCCTTGTTTGGCACTTCCACCTGCACTATCACCTTCCACAAGGTATAGTTCACAATTTTCGGGGTCGCTATCCGAGCAATCAGCTAGTTTGCCTGGTAGACCCGTGCCGGTAAGCACATTTTTACGCTGTACCATCTCCCGAGCTTTGCGGGCAGCGTGGCGAGCCTGAGCCGCTAGTACCACTTTACTGATAATTATTTTAGACTCCTTGGGATGTTCTTCTAAGAAAGTAGACAGGGCATCACCTACGCAAGATTCTACCGCGCCCATCACATCGGAGTTGCCCAGTTTAGTTTTCGTTTGTCCTTCAAACTGAGGTTCAGCGACTTTTACTGAGATTACCGCAGTAAGACCTTCCCGAAAGTCATCTCCGCTGATATCTACTTTTACCTTATCCAGATAGCCTGACTTATCGGCGTAACTTTTTAGAGTGCGAGTTAATGCTCGTCGGAAACCTGATACGTGGGTGCCGCCCTCAATAGTATTGATATTGTTGACGTAAGAAACAACGTTTTCGGTGAAAGAAGTATTGTAGGTGAGTGCTACCTGTACGGGTACTCCGTTACGCTCACTATCCAGGTAAATAGGATCAGGGATTAGATTATCGCGATTATTATCCAAGTAGCTAACAAACTCTAGTAGACCACCCTCGTAGTAGAAATTATCTTTTTCCGGTTCGCCATCTTCGTCTTTATCTCGCAAATCAGTCAGACTGATGTTGATGCCGGCGTTCAAAAAAGCTAGTTCGCGTAAGCGGGTGGCAATGGTCTCGTACTTATATTCATGAACATTGAAAATCTCACTGTCAGGCACAAAGTGAACGGTAGTACCCGTTCGGTCAGTTTCACCAATAACCTTTACATCGTAAAGTGGTACCCCTCGAGCGTATTTCTGCTCATGAACTTTACCTTCGCGATGCACTGTGGCCGTTAATTCTTCTGAAAGAGCGTTCACACAGGAAACCCCCACTCCGTGCAATCCGCCGGATACTTTATAGGTATTTTTATCGAACTTACCACCGGCATGTAGCACGGTCATTACTACTTCTAGTGCTGAGCGGTTTTCTTTAGCGTGAATACCCGTAGGAATACCTCGGCCATCATCAGTTACGGTAATGGAATTATCCTGATGGATGACCACATCTATATTATCACAATAGCCTGCTAAGGCTTCGTCAATGGAGTTGTCAACAACTTCGTACACCATGTGGTGTAACCCTTTTGTATTAACATCGCCAATGTACATGGCGGGTCGTTTACGTACCGCTTCCAGACCTTCTAAAACCTGAATATTATTGGCTGAGTAATCTCCTGCTCCTATGTTGGCTAGAGAGTTAGTATCTTTTGCTTCGCTCATGTTTATTATTAGGTATAAAAGCCCAAAAATACGATAAATATACGGTTTTTCTATCGACCGTATTTTGATAAAAACCTTAACACTTTTTTAAGTAGTTGATTTTTATATAAATGGTTGACTATCAGATTAAAACGAAACTAAGTGGCTAGTAAGTTCCGGACCGTAGCATGACCAAGGTGCAGGCGTTTATTGGTTTAATATTATGGTCGTGGCAGAGCTGCTGAAGTTCGGGATTTTCAGTGCCAGGATTAAAGATTATTCGTCGGGGTTGGAGGCTTAATAAGTAGTCGTACCACTCCGTCTGACGTTGAGGGCTTAGGTATAACGTAATAGTATCTATGTCTTCTAATGGAGGTTTCTTTCGCAGGTCAATAAGCTCTACATCGGCTACGGAACCTTGCTTAATACTCAGCGGAACAATAGGGTGTTCGTATTCGGTGAGCATGTGTGCTGCTAAATAGGCGTAGCGCGCTGGATTGGGGGTTGCCCCTATAATAGCTGTTTTCTTTTTCTCAGACATATATGAGTAGTTTGATTACTGAATTGTCACTGGTCTACAGGCGATCGTCGTGCGGTTTAGTTGGTTGCAAGTTTCAAGGTTCCGGTGTTAATTGTTCCTTGTATACTGTACATTGTTGATTGCTCCATGTTCCTTGCCAAATGTTTCCGATTTCTTGTTACTCACTGTTAACTGCACATTTATCCCTTCCCTAGTCTTCCAATTTCCTTTTTTTTATCTCACATCTCACATCTCACATCTCACATCTCACATCTCACATCTTAAAACACGTATCCAATCGTGGTTCCTACGTAAAACGGAATATGAAAGCGTGGTTGATTTATTTGATCCATAATACCATCGTACAGTGGCTGGGGTTCATACTGAGAATTCATTAACCGGTAGGCAACTCCCAACCCTACGTATAAATCAAAGGTTAAACCTCGCCCAGATTTATCTTTAGGTGTTCGAGGCTGAATTAGATCTGGGTCTTTCATTAACCGGGTTCCGAGCAACAGAGAATAGGAAAAAGACTGTTCTTTGGCAAGTAACGTTGTTTCAGGACTACTGAGAGGCTGTCCTTCCACATCTAACTCGGCGGCGTTAGCATAATGATATAAGTAGTCTAACCCAAGTTGATGGCCGAAATAAAACATGCCGGAGCGAGTATCGTTGTGATAGAATTTTTGTTTTAGATTAACAAAAAGACCTCGGCGATAGGGCACATTATGATTGACAGTTTCACCTAACGAGAAGAATGGGTCGCGGAATACTCCTGCTTCCAATTCGTAGCCTAATCTTTCTTGCAAATGGTATTCTAAGCTGATTGGAAGCCGATGAACCAGTAACGCCACCGGATTAACACCTATAATAAAATAGTGCATTTCGTTAATCTTGGGAGTGAAATAGCGCAGATTTTTCTTTTTGCGAAATAGGTAATCAGGATTGCGAACGGCTACTTCGGTGGTATCTTTCGAGTTGTTTTCGCCGGAAGCATTCAGTGCCTGAAATGCGGGTTCATTGTTTTCGTACACACTCTGGTAGTAGCCCGCTAACTGCCCATCTGGTTGGTAGAGTTCCCAGACACCCACCCGTTCTCCACCTTCTACTGAACCTTTCATTTTTTGGGTACCATCGCGGTAGTAGCCAACGTATGAGCCTTTTCCGTTAGTGAAGACTGCCTCGCCCTCTAAGGTACTATCTTCGTAAAAATACTTCCATTTTCCCTGACGTATGCCATTTACTAGCTTTCCTTCTACCTTGCGGGAACCGTCGGGATAGAACTCGCGGTACACTCCCTCGCCACGGTTAAATATAGCTTCCCCTTTAAAATCGCCGTTACTGTGGTAAAGCTTCCAGTAACCCTCTCGCACTCCGTCACGTTCGGCTCCTTCCGCACTGATATTTCCGTTTTCGTAGTAATACGTCCATTTGCCTACCGAAGAGCCTTCAATAAAATCACCTATCGATGAGACTTGGCCATTGGGATAATAAAATTTCCACGAACCTTGCCTTTTTCCGTGCTGATAACGGCCTTCCGCCTGAATCTCACCGTTTTCGTAGTAGTGTTTCCATTGGCCTTGCCGCTGACCATCTATTTCAGTACCTTCTAGTTTGCGATCTCCCGAAGTATAAAACTCTCGATATTGGGTAGTGTCCTTCTGGTAAGTAGCTTCTATTTTTACTGAGCCACCTTCATAGTAACTTTTCCATAAACCTATCTTTTGCCCTTTGTTGAACGTGCCTTCTCGCTTAAGGGGACCGTTTTCATAGT
>CAKZPJ010000845.1 GCA_937138955.1 uncultured Flammeovirgaceae bacterium
GATTCTGGTCAATATCGTACAGCCCGGTAAAAAGCTGCCGGAATCTACCCGCGAAAACCTAATGTCGTTGTACAGTGGTGACGTAGAAAGTCGGCAGGGAGTAGCCCAGGGAGTACGGGATGCCGGACCGCTGCAACCCCTGGTAGATATTGTCCCTCAAAATGTGTTTGAAGCCTTTGCGAACAACGGTGCTATGTTGCAAGTGGTATTTGTGGCGCTCATTATTGGTATTGCTCTGCTACAAGTGCCTCGTGATAAAGGTCAACCAGTCATTGCCTTTTTTGATGGGCTAAATGATGTAATCATCAAGATCGTAGAGTTTATTATGCTACTGGCTCCCTATGGCGTATTTGCCCTGATTGCCGCGCTGATTGTAGAAATTGGGGGGGATAATCCCGATGAAGCCTTCACGCTACTTTATGCCTTGCTGTGGTACACCATGACTGTGATTGCTGGTCTGCTCATTATGGTGGCGGTTGTCTATCCAGCGATCTTTAAGATATTTGTCAAGGTAAAATACAAGAAGTTCTTTCGAGCGATGCGCCCAGCTCAACTACTGGCCTTCAGTACCAGTTCTAGTGCGGCTACCCTCCCCGTAACCATGGAAGTGGTGCAGAATGATCTGGGAGTTTCCGAAGAGGTATCCAGCTTTGTATTGCCTTTGGGAGCTACCATTAATATGGATGGTACTAGTCTGTACCAGGGCGTAGCCGCCGTATTTATTGCCCAAGCATTGGGGTTAGGTTTGTCGCTCACCAGCCAATTAATGATTGTGCTAACGGCGACACTAGCCTCCATTGGAACGGCAGCGGTACCGGGAGCGGGCGTAGTGATGCTGGTAATTGTTTTAGAAGCCATTGGCGTACCTGCTGCAGGATTAGCTCTAATTCTCGCCCCCGACCGGATTATCGATATGTGCCGAACGGTGGTAAACGTAACCGGAGATGCCTCGGTATCAATGGTAGTTGCCGGAACCGAAGGCGGCTTGCCCGAAGAGCAAATTCGCGAGACAGTGATTAATTCGTCTAATTAAGCTCTTTCGTTGAATTCCGTGAACTCATAGAATGAAAAAACAACGGGTTTATTTAGATACTTCTGTCTTCGGTGGATATTACGATATTGAGTTTGAAGAATTTACCAGACCATTCTTTAACCGAATTATGGAAGGCAAATTTAAGATCCTGCTTTCTGCTGCCTTACAGCGTGAACTGCAAAATGCACCTGAAAGGGTTCAAAAATTAGTGTTGGATTTAAATGCAGATTATACTGAATTTGTAGATGAAGACAATGAAACGCTGACTTTAGCTAACGAGTACGTTAGAGAAAAAGTCGTTGGCATGACAAGCTTTGCAGATTGCGTACATATCGCATTGGCCACAATAAATAATGCGGATTTACTCATTAGTTGGAATTTCAAACATATTGTAAACGTTGATCGAATACGAAGTTATAATTCAATAAACATCAAAAACGGATATCGAAGATTAGAAATCCGATCGCCAAGAGACCTGTTTGACTATGAGAGCTAAAGCGAAAAAAGAATTTGATGCAGTAAAATTTATGCGTGAGCAGCGTGATGAATTGAGCGAAGAATTGTCAAGAATGACAAAAGAAGAAATTATTGCCTATTTCAAGAAAATCCGAAGTGAAAGCAAAATAAAGCCTAGTGCCTAATACTGTGTCGGGATGTATATCGTAAGCGATATTTAAAATAGAACGACATGGCTCACTTACCCATAAGTGCATTTCTCGAGCAGTCATCGAGTATCCCCATACTGGATGTCCGATCTCCCGCCGAGTACCAGTCGGGACATATTCCCAGAGCGCATAATCTACCATTATTCTCTAATGAAGAACGGGCGCAGGTAGGTACGTTGTACAAGCAGACCGGACGTTACGAAGCACTACTACAAGGTTTGGATATCGTTGGTCCAAAAATGCGTAATCTGGTAGAAACCGCTAGTGAATTGGCCGTAGACAGACAAGTGCTGGTGCATTGCTGGCGAGGCGGAATGCGAAGCGAAAGCGTAGCTTGGCTACTCAATACTGCCGGATTACAAGCTCACAC
The DNA here is from genome assembly GCA_937138955.1 of uncultured Flammeovirgaceae bacterium. GTDB lineage: Bacteria > Bacteroidota > Bacteroidia > Cytophagales > Cyclobacteriaceae > Tunicatimonas. Next base: position 2,069 of record CAKZPJ010000845.1, read on the forward strand.
GCTGGTAGACGGTTACAAAGCCTATCGTCGAGCTGTACTGGAAATCTACCAAAACCCACTACCCATTCTAATTGTAGGCGGAGCTACCGGAAGCGGTAAAACTGAAATACTACAGGAACTAAAACAGCAGGGCGAACAGGTTATTGATTTAGAGAAACTAGCCAATCATCGGGGTTCCGCCTTCGGGGGGATTGGACAGAAAATGCAACCTTCGTCTGAGCAATTCCAGAATAGCTTATTTGCGGTTTGGCGTTCGCTCGATCTATCCCGCACCATTTGGGTAGAAGATGAGTCATTCAGTATTGGCGGAGTGCAGCTTCCGCACGAGTTTTGGGAGCATATGAAGCAGGCTCCAGTCGTGGTAGTAGAAGTTCCTCGCGCGCTGCGGGTTCAGCGTCTGGTGCGGGATTACGGTCATCTCGACCTAGTAAAGCTAGCCGAGGCGATTCAGACTATTGAACGGCGGTTGGGCGGACTACGCACCCAGCAAGCCTTGCAAGCACTGGAGGAAAATCGACTAGCTGATGTGGCTGATTTACTGTTAGAGTACTATGATGGTAGCTATCAACGCAATCTGGAACGTAAACCCAAATCCCTGCGCTACTCTCTAGACTGCCCAACCGACGATCCACGAACGAATGCCCGACTGATTCGGAAATTTGTTGCCAATAATAACCTTCACTCTAATCTAACTCCTATATGAGCATGCAGGAAAAAGAACCTATCCGACTTACCCAATACAGCCACGGAGCTGGTTGCGGCTGTAAAATATCTCCTAAAGTGCTGGAAAGCATCTTAGCTTCTGATGACGATTTTTACGATCCTAACTTGATTGTCGGCAATAGTACCAAAGACGATGCGGCAGTATACGACGTAGGGCAGGGGCAAGCCCTCATTAGCACCACCGATTTTTTCATGCCCATCGTAGATGATCCGTTTGACTTCGGGCAAATTGCTTCGGTGAATGCGCTGAGTGATGTGTACGCGATGGGCGGAAAACCCACGATGGCCATCGCAATTCTGGGCTGGCCGATTGATAAGGTTCCAGCAGAAGTAGCTCAGCGAGTGATTGCCGGTGCGAAAGCGGCTTGCCGTAAAGCGAATATTCCGCTGGCGGGAGGGCACAGTATCGATGCTCCCGAACCCATTTTCGGACTAGCGGTTACCGGACAAATCTTGGTGGAACACATTAAACGAAATGATCAGGCGACTCCGGGTTGTAAACTCTTTTTAACCAAGCCATTAGGAGTTGGTATTCTGACTACCGCTCAGAAAAAAGGAATAGTAAAAGAGGCTGATTTTCAAATTGCTTTGGAAAGTATGCTACAGTTGAATTATGCCGGTATACAGTTCGGTCGTCTTTCTTACGTAAAAGCTATGACAGATGTCACTGGGTTTGGCTTGCTAGGTCATTTGGCCGAAGTCTGTGAAGCTAGCCAAATCAGTGCGATTGTTAATTATGACAAAGTACCTCGCTTTGAAGGTATAGACTACTACATTGGGCAGGATAGTATTCCGGGGGGAACCCAGCGTAATTGGGATAGCTATGGTACCAAGATCAGCCCAATAAGCGATGAGCAGAAAGCATTGCTATGCGATCCACAGACGAGCGGTGGCTTACTAGTTGCGGTAGAAAACGAGTACGAAGCGAGCTTTATTCAATACACTCAATCTCTTGGCCTTTCGTTAGAAGCCTTTGGTGAAACTGTTGAGCAAAAAGACGTGCTAATTCAGGTGGGGTAATGTTTTTTTTAGTCTGCAGTTGGACGACTTTGAGTGCTATTCTTCGGAAGCTCTAACACTTATCAATCGCTTTGGGTTAATACTTAACAATCAATTGTGCTTATGATACGATACTCAGCTTTACTGCTTCTCGCAATTATTTCTGCCTGTGGCGGCACTGGAGAGCAACGAGTAGATACCACTGCGGTGCAAGAAGAAATGGCTCAACGGGAACCCAAGCGAGTAACTCCTGAAGAGATTACCGAGGCAGCTTACCAGCAAGGTGGCTCAATGGCTCAGCAGATGCTTTCGCTCTTGATAAAGCAGTATAAAGAAGAAAAACCTGAGACTGACTTTACGACCTACGTACAAAGTCAATCGGTACACACCTTTGCGGGCGATGCTACCGTTCATTGGATTCCAGTGTCTACTCAGACTGGCAATCTACAGGAAAAAGAACAGCAAATTCTGGAAGCCTACCGCTACAGTCAGGAACAGCAGCAAGAATTGATTGGTAATGTGCAACGCATTGGTCAAGATACGCTGCTCTATACTCATCCGGTTACGCTCAACGACTCGCTACGCACGGCATTGGCTTTGCCCACTGATACATCAGAAACCCTACTGGGTATGTGGAGTATTTATATTCCTAAAAAAGCGATTGTTCAGGATATGTAACAATTTGAACCGATGAAAAAGATCGTTATTTGTTTCGGGCTTATAGTTGTTCCTTTTCTCGCCCTT
>CAKZPJ010000846.1 GCA_937138955.1 uncultured Flammeovirgaceae bacterium
GACCAAGCTGCAGAAATGGGCGCCACCAAAATCCGAACCTGGTTTGCTATGTCGCGAGGCGAGGTAGATGAATTACTCATGCCGAACGGTCGCGACCTATCGCTATTTGTCTGGAAAGAAATAGAGCAACGACTTCGGTATGCGTTGGAAAATCATCCGCAAATTATCTTACAACTAATGCCCCACGCTGAAGATACTGAAATGATTCGTCGCTACGGCAAGGGTGATGAAGCCTCCCAAATGATTGCTCGTTACGCCCAAGCCCGCTGGTCCTCTTTTCCCAATATTCAGTGGGCGATGACCAACGATCGTAAGATTAAAGCCGACACCGTAGCTACTATTTCGGGACGAGAAGTCTATCATAAAACGATTCGGCAAATGGGGCAGGATTATCATGAGCGGGAACCGTGGGGTACGCTTATTACCAATCATCAAGCCCGTTTTAGTGGCTACGATTTTGCTGGAGAGCTCTGGTCGGATATAGTTACATTGGAGGGTCTGGATGAAGTAGACGGGGGGCTTATTTTGGAATATCGAGCGAAAGCAAAACAGCCTGTCGTTCTGGATGAAGATCGTTACGAACTATACCGCGCCCCGGCACATCCCCGTTATTTTTTCCGCCGGCTTATGTGGGCTTCTCTATTTTCGGGAGGATACGCTACCTACGGCGGTTTGAAAACCTACGATCCTTACTTAGGCTCTGAGTTTGAGGGGCCAGATAAAAATGTAATACTACAGTATCAGCCTCACGAAGGTAGAGACAAAGGGGTTTCTGGCTATTTTGATGCTAACCGGGCGGGTATTCTGTTTCAGGGCGGACACGATTTTCGGCATATCCACCAGTTTTTTCAGGAATCAGGGTTAAACTTGGTTGGCATGCAGCCTAATGACATTGTGGCTGGTGGAAACGCTCTTCAGCATAAGTGTATTCATAGTGAATCCGAATATTTAGTGTATCTGGCGAATCCTAGTGGAGATACCCCTCAAAGTGATCACCCAAAGAACGAAGTTCCCACAGTGACTTTATCGCTGCCAATGGACACTTTTTCGGTGCGCTGGTTCGATGCCGATACCGGAATTTGGTCGTACGGTTCTAACGTATCCAACGAGGAAGCTATCACACTTACGGCTCCTGCTGAAGGTGACTGGGTACTGTGGCTATCTCGCCAATAAATACCTATGGTAAGTATTGATAGAAATCTACTCAACCTACTCTGAACAGTTTCATAGAATTCGTAACCTGCCCACCCTGATTTCCCGTTAGCAATGCATATACTTTTGTAGCACGACATTATATTCATGAAATCAATAGATACATTAATTGAGCAGCGGTACAGCCCTAATCATTTTGCCGAAAAGCCCGTAAGTCAAGACCATTTACATCAGTTATTTGAAGCTGCCCGACACGCTCCTTCTAGCTACAATGAACAACCGTGGCGATTCATTTACGCTACCCATGACCAACCCGAAGCATACCGACAGTTGCTTTACTGCATCAACGAATCTAATCGTACCTGGGCGCAACAAGCCCCGATTTTAATGCTAAGCGTGGCCAAGAAGCACTTCAGTAAGAATGAAAAGCCGAACCGTCACGCCTGGCACGATACTGGAACTGCCGTTGGCTTTCTATTACTAAAAGCCACCGAACTTGATCTGTACTCGCATCAAATGGCTGGATTTTTTCCCGATAAGGCTCGCGAAGTTTTAGATATTCCTGATGAATATGATCCAGTGGCAATGATAGCCATCGGATACTTGGGCAAAGAAGAACGCCCCAACAAGCCTCGGAAAGCAGTAAGCGAATTTGCTTTTAGCGGTACTTGGCCGAAATAAGAATGTGTTATGGTGCTAAAGTGTTTATGTAAAAGGTGATTTGAATGTCATTATATGATGGTCTGAACACTATAACACACTAACACATTGATACCCGAACACTATAACAGACCAACACAATTATGACCGAAGAATCTTTACGCTACCCCATCGGACGATTTTCACCCCCTGCTGAAGTTACCATTCAGGATCGGGAAAAATACTTGACTGAAATTGAACAGCTTCCAACTGAGATGCGGAAGGTAGTCGCCGGGCTGACGGATGAACAATTAAATACTCCTTACCGAGAAGGGGGTTGGACACTACGGCAAGTGGTACACCACGTACCCGATAGCCACGCTAATAGTTACGTTCGCTACCGCTGGACACTTACTGAAGATCAACCCATGATTAAGGCCTACTACGAAGACCGCTGGGGAGAACTTCCCGATGCATCTTCTGCCCCAGTTGAATCATCGCTGCAATTGTTAGAAGCCTTGCACCAACGTTGGCTGCTATTACTACGAGCAATGAACGATGAAGATTATGCCCGAAGTCTCGTACACCCTGAAACTAATAAAAACATTCGCTTAGATACTATGCTGGCGCTCTACGCCTGGCACGGTCAGCACCACGTCGCCCACATTCAGTCGTTGAAAGATCGGATGAATTGGTAGCTAGTCGTGAGGTAAGACTGCTATAGCCGGAAGTATTATTAAGAACGAGTTTTACTGGGATATTCTTCGTAAAATTGATTTATGAAATGGTTATGGATTCTTATTATCGCAGCGAGCACACTAACGGTTAACGCCCAATCTTCATCATCTGAGCCGCTTCGGGTGGGCGTAGTAGGATTGACCCATTCTCACGTTCACTGGATTTTGGGACGGGAAGATCGAGGTGACATAGAGATCGTTGGGATTGCAGAACCTAACCGGGAGTTGGCCCAGCGATACGCTGATCGGCACGGTTACTCCATGGATTTGGTGCACGATGACCTGGAAACCATGCTGGATGAAACTCAGCCCGAAGCAGTAACGGCCTTCAATACCATTTACGATCACTTGAGTGTGGTGGAAACCTGCGCTCCTCGCGGCGTTCACGTGATGGTAGAGAAGCCGCTGGCGGTAAGTCTGGATCACGCCCAGCAAATGGTGAAGCTCGCCCAACAGCATAATATTCACCTGCTCACCAACTACGAAACGACTTGGTACGGCAGCAATCACGAGGCTTACCGACTAGTACACGAAGAAAATGCTATCGGCGATTTGCGGAAGATTGTGGTACACGATGGTCACCCCGGCCCCAAAGAAATTGGGGTAAACCAGGAATTTCTGGAGTGGCTCACTGATCCCAAGTGGAACGGTGCCGGAGCCTTGACTGACTTTGGCTGCTACGGAGCTAATTTGATCACTTGGCTGATGCAGGGCGAACGACCCATCTCAGTAACCGCAGTCACCCAGCAGATTAAACCAGATGTTTACCCAAAAGTAGACGATGAAGCCACAATCATTGTCACCTACCCGAAAACCCAGGGAGTAATTCAGGCCTCGTGGAACTGGCCGGTGAGCCGGAAGGATATGGAAGTGTACGGCAAAACCGGCTACGTGCACGCTCTCAACGCCACCGATATACGCTTTCGCCCCAGCAAACAAGAAAGCGAAAAAACCCTAAAAGCCCAACCTAGAGAAAATCCCCGCGATGATCCGTTTGCCTACCTAGCCGGAGTAGTGCGCGGAAATATAGGAGTTAAACCCACCGATCTTTCTGCCCTGGAAAATAACTTGATGGTAATGGAAATCCTAGATGCCGCCATCCGCTC
>CAKZPJ010000847.1 GCA_937138955.1 uncultured Flammeovirgaceae bacterium
ATCCATAGCCTACGATTACTTTCGCCAAAAGCATAACCGATTAGCCATTGATGGTGCGGGGGGCAATGTTCTGTCAGTGGTAAACTACGTAGAGGATGATAGCAGCGGAATGGATAACGCTTTCTGGAACGGTACATTTATGGTTTACGGCAATGGTGATGTCGCCTTCCGCCCCTTAGCCGGCTCACTAGATGTGGGAGGGCACGAGATGACCCACGGCGTAATTAACGCTACGGCTAACCTAATATACCGCAATCAGTCGGGGGCAATTAATGAGCATATAGCCGATGTATTCGGAGTACTGATCGAGAATGAAGACTTTCAACTGGGTGAAGATGTTGTGAACTCCCGGGTTTTTCCTTCCGGCGCTCTTCGCGATATGGAAACTCCGCATAACGGAGGAACCTCGCTTCGCGACAATGGCTGGCAGCCTGATCATATGTCAGAAATTTATACTGGCGAAGAGGACAACGGTGGAGTACACATCAATAGTGGTATTCTTAACCGAGCGTTTTACTTACTAGCTAGCGAAATTGGTCGTGACCCCGCGGGTGAACTTTACTACCACGCGCTTACTACCTACCTTACTGCTAGTTCTCAGTTTATTGACTTACGGCAGGCGTTGCTCAACTCAGCTAATGATCTATTCGGATCAGTTGAAGGACAGGCCGTAGTGGCTGCTTTTGATGCAGTTGGTATTGTAGAAGAAATTGATGACGATGAACCTGGTGGTAATGACGATGGTGATGATGACGAACTACCCACTATTGCTGGTAGCGAATTTTTGCTAACGGTTAATACCGATGAGGATGATCAAGATAATGCTGGAAATATGAATAGCTTGTATCTGATCGACGTAGCTAATGAAGCATTTGAACCCATATCAGTCTCTACGGTCAACCGCAAGCCAACGATTACCGACGATGGTAGCATTGCTTTCTTTATAACCGAAGATGAGACTATTCAAGCTATTGAGCTATTTCCCCCATTTAATGAGCAGAATATTAATGATGAATCGTTTTGGTCTAACCTAAGCATCTCTAAGGACGGAAATCGTTTGGCAATTGTTCCTAACCGGGAGTTGCCCGAAATTTGGGTAATTGATCTTACTCGCGAAACGGATAACGTCGTGCAGTTTGAGCTTTTCAACCCAACTACCCAAGAAGGAGTAACCACTGGGGAAGTTCAGTACGCTGATGCTATTGAATGGGATTACTCGGGGGAATTTATTATCTACGATGCCTTCAACCAAGTGCAAAGTTTCGGTTTCGGCGAAACAATTGAGTACTGGGATGTGGGCTATATTCAGGCTTGGGATAATACGGAGGACAACTTTGGCGATGGTAGTATTCAGAAGATTTTTACGAACCTCCCCGAAGGTACAAATATTGGTAACCCTTCATTTTCCAAGACTAATCGAAATATTGTATGCTTCGATTTATTCAATGCCGAAGATGAAATGTATCAGATTATTGCCACAAACTTGAGTACTGGTAAAACAAATGTACTATACGAGAATAATACCTTGGGCTTTCCCAGCTTCTCTAGTGATGACCGCTTTATTGTATTTGATGTAATAGATGAGGATGATCAACCTGCTATGGGACAAATTAGTTTAAACGAAGATAAAATCTCTTCTAATGGTGAACTAAGTACTCCTTATATTCAGGCAAAGTGGACTAATTGGTTTAGTCAGGGAACCCGAGTTATCAACAGCTCAGAGAAGGAGATGCTTAGTTATCGATTATTACTAAATGATACCACCGTAGCTGGAGTAGTTAGCATCGACAGTGTGAAGCTGACAGTACCAGAGGGCACTGATCTCAATGGGCTAGTAGCTCGCTTTACATCTTCGCCCAGTTCGGAGGTATATGTAGGTGAATTTTTACAGCTTAGTGGAATCTCTAATAATAACTTTACCGAAGATATAGATTATACCGTAATTGCTCAGGATGGTAGTACTCGTACCTACGTAGCGACCGTTACGGTGGAACAGTCAACTGATCCAGAACCTGTTCCTGATCCGATTACTTCACTAGGCGAACCGCAGGTAGAGTCGGCACTAGTGTACCCTAACCCCTTTGAGCAGGAACTATACATTAATAAGCCTCTTTCAGGAGATTACCAATTGAGATTAGCCGATGTGCTGGGGCGTTCTTACACCATAACGGCTAAACGGAGACAATTACTAGTTCAGGAATCGTTAAAACCGGGAGTGTACTTTCTAACGGTGCAAACTCCTACGCATAGTCAAACAATCCGGCTGCTCCGAAAGTAGTTAGTAGGTTAGCCAATCAACCACAGAATAGTTACTCGTTAAGAGGTTGATCTCCGCCTGATCATTTTGTTTTGCTTGGATGGTTTCGGGAGGGTATCCATTGTCTCTCCTGACCATCGCTCAAAATTACGAAGGGCTACTTACCACCCCGCTAAGTAATTTGCGCTGATATGATTCTGTTCAACTGGCACTTTACTTTTCACTTAGGCTACTTTACTTCTTTACGGGTACTTTTAAGCTTACTTCGAATTCATCTCCAACTACGAATCCGAAGAACGGCCCTTCTATGCCAAACTCTTCCCGATCTACGGTAAAGCTTCCTTCAAATAATCCTGATCTGCCGTTCTGAGAGAAGGTAAACGGAAACGAGATTTCCTTCTCTACACCATGCAGGGTTAGCACACCAATGATTTGATATCCATCGCCCGATGGTTTCACCTGAGAGGACCGAAAGCTAATTTCAGGATATTGTTCAACGTCGAACCAACTGTCTCCCCGAGCATGTTTGTTTTTAGTTTTATTGCCGGTCTCGATAGTGCGGGCGTCAATTGACACGTCGAATTTAGCTTCCTCCGGCGCACTAGAGTCAAAAATAATTGTACCGCTAAGTCCTTGAAATGTTCCTTCGGCACCTGAGCCGGAAAACCGAACCTCATATTCATCAGTAATCTTCCATTCGCTAAGAGTGGCTGGAAAGAAAGCTATCAACAAACAGGCTGGTATCAAGAGGAAGTATGTTTTAAGATTATTCATAGTGATAATTAAATACGATAGTGCTATTAAGTCAAACATCCGCTCAGTTGTAGTAAGCGGGTTTCTAATTGTTTAACCGCATAAGTCAGGTTATTGATACGACTTTTAGCGGCAGTAAGATTCAGTGAGCTGTTCGCATATCAGAATTAGCTAACAGCCAACCGGAAATCTTCCTACGTTTTTGCGTAGTTTTGCTCAAACGTAGTCAGGTTAAACTGTAAGCTTCACCAATTACTAATTCAAATAATGTATAAAATCAGTTTGTTTAACTAGCTACTCTACTTCGTCAGAAAAGCCATTTGCAGTAGGTTGCTTTGATTGCCTACTTTTTCTAACTAGATTCAATGCTACTAGTACAACTACATACCTATGTCCACAAACCGAAGACATTTCCTAAGGATGGCTGCTTTAGGGAGTGCTGCACTAAACTTTCCACTTTTCTCTACTCGAGCAGCGTCTACCGAAACCTCATCCGATCTTAAAATAACCAAAGTGCGCTACTACAGTGCACCCGGTTACACCAAACCCTTGTTTAATCAGACCCGGGGAATTGTTGAAGTATTTACCAACGAAGGGATCGTTGGAATTGGTGAAGGTGGCTTTAAAGATACTATTGAGCAGTGCGCCCAAATGATAATTGGGGAAGATCCGTTTCGGATTGAGCATCTTTGGCAGTACGTTTACCGGGGCATGTTCTACCCTCCCGGTCGAGAAAAATTACATGCTCTGGGAGCATTGGAAATGGCTTTATGGGATATTAAAGGGAAAGCACTGGGCGTGCCGGTGTACGATCTGCTAGGTGGAGCTACTCGCGATTACGTGGAGTGCTACGCTACCGGCTTTAGATCTTCGGCAGAAACTATTGAAGAAAAAGCTCAGGCTTGTATTGAAGCGGGACTAAGATCATTCCGAATTGGCCCGACCGGAGGTAATGGAGATGAGCCTTTCGGTTTTTATAAAAATGCGAAGACGACTATTGAGCTTAGTCAACGGGTAGATGAGGCGGTCGGCGGCTCAGGAAATTGGGCGATTGACCTACACACTCGCTTTGATACTCCTGAAGCTATCAAAATCTGTGATGCGCTGGAAGAACTAGAACCCTACTTCGTAGAGGATATTGTGCGCTCCGAAAATCCCAAACTCTATCGTACCATCCGACAAAAAACCAAAGTACCCATCGCCGTAGGAGAGCAATTCGGCGACCGTTGGGATAGTAACGAACTGATTGAAGATCACTTGATTGATTACACTCGCTTCACGCTGCCCAATACCGGAGGAATTTCAGAATTCAAAAAGCTGGCAGCTATTTGTGAGACGCACTACGTGGGTATGATTCCTCACTTTACCGGACCACTTTCAACAGCGACTCTAGTTCATGTACTAGGTTCCAGCAGCCCCTCTCGTTGTATGATGGAATTGGTGGGGGGTGAACCCGAACGTCCAGCCTATTTTAATGAAGATTATATTGTCTTCAGAGAAGGGAAGTTATACCTCAATCCTAAACCAGGTTTAGGAGTGGAATTTGATTCAGAGAAAGCCGACTTTGTGATCGAGGTTGCCGAGAAGACTAAGTTCCCCCACCCTATTCTGAAAAGTCCGGATGGTTCTATTCATAATTGGTAAGATGTGATTGTCACTTGTCACTTTTCACTTGTCACTTGTCACTTGTCACTTGTCACTTGTCACTTGTAAAATAGTCATTAATCATTATTCATCAGTCATTAAAAAATATGGTACTTACTCTCACTCGCCCCATCAATCTACTTTCTATTCTTATCGGTTTTATAGTAGTTTTTTTCTTCAGTAGTTGCTCCTCTAGCAGTCAAGAGCAGTCTTCAGAAGTCTCTTCTAAACCAAGTCTTCAATTCACTGAACATCCGAACCTAAAGCTAGGGTTTACAACTCAGAATTTTTTGGCAGCTATGCCAGTTTCGCTGGAAACCAGTAAACAGTTTGTTGACTATGCCGCTGAGCAAGGATACGATTGGCTAGAACTACGCGACCCCAATGCGGAACTCAGTGTAGAGGAAAGCAAAGAAATTGCGTCTTACGCCCAAGAGAAGGGAATTGAAGTCAGTTACGCTATTCAAAAGGGTTTACTCGACCATGATTTCTGGCCTTCTTTTGAAAAGGGGTTGAAGAATGCTGTAGCATTTGAAGGTCCAAATTTAATCCGCTCATTAGCTAGCCTATCAGAGTTTGCGAGCGATACAACCAAACAAGGCTGGACTGAGGAAGAATTAGAAAGCGCGATTCAATACGCAGATAGCGCGGCAGCTCTAGCTACTGAAGCAGGACTTCAATACGTTATTGAGAACGGTGGGGAACCTTTTTTTGGAAAAGAAGAGCAATACTTTGGTGTAGCAGATTTGTTCGCTCAAGTTGGCGATAAAGTGGGATGGCAATTCGATACAGCGAATCCATTCAGTGTGGCTCGCGTACAAACTACTTCCGATAGCGTTCGTCAGTACTTGCAAGATCATGTTAACAACCTGTTTTATATTCATCTAAAATCTGCCAAGCTAGGTCAGGCTCAAGAAGTGCTGGGTGAAAACCCTTTACCACTAACTGAAGTATTACAAACTCTATCTGAAAATTCAGTAACATACGTAGCGATTGAACTTCAAGCGGTTGACAATATGGAAAAAGCGTTTGAAAATCAGGAGAACAGTTTAGCTTATCTTCAATCACAAAGCATAATTAACAACAGTCAGTAGTATGTCTGTAGAAAAAACCAAAACAGCTCCCTCATTTTTTCAAAGAATTTGGTTGTTTCTCTTGAGTATCGGCCCGGGTTTATTTTGTATTGGCTATACGGTTGGCACGGGAAGTGTTACTTCTATGGCGAAAGCGGGTAGCCAGTTTGGTATGCAGCTTTTGTGGGTGCTGATGCTAAGCTGTTTTTTTTCCTGGGTGCTAATGGAGGCTTACGGTCGCTATGCCGTCGTCACCGGAATGACTTCTATCTACAGTTTTAAAACTCGTCTGAAAGCGGGAAAGCTGATTGCTACCTTGATTGTAGCCGGAATTATCATAGCTCAGTGGAACGCCCTTTCCGGAATTTTGGGTTTAAGTGCAAATGCTATTTACGAAACAGTTCTATTGTTTCAGCCTGATTTGCCTGCTGAGAACTACTGGGCGGTGTTAGGTATTGCTATCTTTCTGATTTTAACTATGTACTCACTACTATGGGTGGGGCAATATTCGTTTTTTGAAAAAATACTAGTTGTATTTGTTACCCTGATGGGCGTATCATTTCTCATTTCTATGTTTGTAGTATACCCACCTCCGGGCGATATTCTACGGGGAATGGTTCCAAGCATACCGGATGTATCCGGAGGAAAACTATTAGTGGCTGCATTTGTCGGGACAACCATGGCAGCTCCCACATTTGTGGTTCGTCCATTATTAATGAAGGGCAAAGGCTGGAATCACCAACACGTCCGGGAGCAATCGCGTGATGCATTAACTTCGGCGATCATTATGTTTTCTATCAATTTAGCAATCATGGCAGCCGCTACCGGAGCTTTGTACTACGAAGGAAAGACTATAGAGAAGGTGTTGGATATGGTTTATACATTGGAACCCATAGCCGGACGGTTTGCGGTCGTATTATTTATGGTGGGGGCTTTGAGTGCTGGTTTATCTTCTATCTTCCCAATAATGATGGTTGCACCACTATTAATTGCCGACTATCAACACGGGGAACTCGATACAAATTCGTCACGATTTAAGATTCTAACTGGAATTGCCAGTATAGTTGGACTTAGTGTACCTATTTTGGGTGCGAATCCAATTGCCGCTCAAATTGCTACTCAAGTAGCAGGGGTATTTGTGCTGCCCTTGGTGATTGGTGGAATCACATACTTGATTAATCGCAAGGATCTAATGGGCGACTATGCAGCGGGGTGGAAAATGAACATAGGATTAGCTTCAGCACTAGTGTTTGCCTGTATTATATCATACACTGGCATGATTGCACTGTGGGAATTAATCTAAACATTACTCAAGCACTAGTCTACTTTTTTTATTCAAAAGTAGACTATCATTGTTCTAAAGTAAAAAGACTAGTGCAAATTGATGACCCAATAAGCACTACTGTCAATAAGATTTAATATTTATTCTAACGGAATGCTTGTAAAAAGCTTTCTATTCCCGTCTTATCTACCATTACGTCGGTTCCACGTTGAACAACAAAATCGTTGAGTTCAGTAGGATCAAAGTAGGTCAGAGAGAAAACTCCGGGATGCGACTTTTTGTACTGCTTTAAAATTTCCTTAGTAATTTGAGATTTGCGTTTATCGGGTATTCTTATCATGGTTAAAGAACAAAAAAGGACTAGAAAAAATTCAATTTGGATCAACGTATACACAAATATTAACGGTACACTTCTAATTTTGTTAGAAATATAAGGCGAAAATCGCTATTTACCTTCTATCATTCGGCGAGTACCTAATTCTAACCCACGCAGTTCGGCTAAACCTCGCATTCGCCCTACTCCTGAGTAACCTGGATAAAACGAGCGGTCAGCATCAAACAAGAGTTGATGCCCGTGATCGGGTCGCATAGGAATGGTAATATCGTTTCGTCCCTTCGCCCCTCTTTTTTGTTGCTCTCTAATAACCGCTTCCATAACTGCACCCATATCGGTACTTCCTTCTAAATGATTGGCTTCGTGGAAACTACCATCGTTGTTGTGCTGTACGTTTCGGAGGTGGAGGAAGTAGATATAGTGCCCAAGCCGTTCAATCATACCAGGCAAATCGTTATCCTTTCTACCGCCCAATGATCCGGTACAAAAGGTAAGACCATTGCTAGACGAAGGCACACTTTCTACAATAAACTGTAGGTCAGATTCAGTACTTACTACTCGAGGCAAGCCCAAAACCGGAAACGGAGGATCATCAGGATGAATCGCCATCTTAATACTTACCTCTTCTGCTATCGGGATGATTTGCTCTAGAAAGTATATCAAATTCTTTTGTAATTGCTGGGCATCTACCTCCTGGTATCGTTCTAGAAACTTATTAAACTGAGCAGGGGTAAATACTTCGTCGGTGCCCGGAAGTCCGGCTAATATAGTACGCTGGAGTGTCCTCTTTTCCTCGTCACTCTTAGAAGTAAAATACGCTTCAGCTTCCGATTGCTGTTCCGAAGAATACTGATCTTCGGCTCCCTTTCTCTTTAAGATAAATAGCTCAAAAGCGGCTAAAGCTACTGGATCGTAACGTAGGGCAGAGGAACCATCCGCTACCGGGTAGGCTAAGTGCGTACGTGTCCAGTCCAGAACGGGCATAAAGTTGTAACAGACCAACCCAATACCACGTTCTGCCAGATTACGCAAGGTCTGCTGGTAATGCACAATATATTTGTCACGATCGGAAGTACCCAGTTTAATGCTCTCGTGGATGTTCACACTTTCTACTACCGTCCAATCAAAACCCTCCGATTCAATAACCTGCTGCCGCTTTTTAATTTCTTCTACTGACCAAACCTCACCGCAGGGAATTTGGTGAAGTGCCGTAACAATTCCCCGCGCTCCAGTTTGCTCGATCTCAGCTAAGGTCATAGCATCCTGCGGACCAAACCACCGCCAGGTTGGATACAAAGTGTGATTAGCTAAACGATTCATACTCCGCTAAACGAGTTAAAGCCACCGTCAATAGGGATAATGGTACCAGTTACGAACTTAGAAGCTTCGCTGGATAGGTAGAGTATCGCTCCATTAAGTTCATCGGCATCACCAAAGCGTTGCATCGGAGTGTTCTGAATAATGGTGTTGCCCCGATCCGTTAGAGAGCCATCTTCGTTAGTAAGTAACCTTCGGTTTTGTTCTCCAATAAAAAACCCAGGAGCAATAGCGTTTACCCGAATACCATCACCAAACTTTAGCGACATTTCGGCCGCCATCCATTTGGTAAAAATATCAATACCCGCTTTTGCTAAGGAATAGCCCAGCACCCGCGTGATAGAATGCGTGGCTGCCATCGATGATATATTAATAACACTACCGGACTTCTGGTCGGCCATCACTTTACCTAGAACCAGCGTAGGTAAAACCGAACCAATTAAGTTGAGGTCTAACACTTTCTGTAATGCTTCAATAGACACATCAAATACGGTTTGGTCAGGTGCTACTGTGGCACCTGGCATATTTCCTCCGGCAGCATTGATTAGTATATCAATTCGTCCCCACTTATCTAATATCTGCTGCCTTACTTCTTCTAGCTTCGCTTGAGAGGTTACATCGCAGGGATATCCAACCGCATTTTCACTGATCTCGTGTAGTTCTTTTAGCTTACGATCAATGGCTTCCTGGTTCAGATCTAGGATAACCACCTTGGCCTGGTTCTCCAATAGCATTGTTGCCATCTTGCCGCCTAGCACTCCGGCACCGCCTGTGATAACAACAATTTTTTCAGAGATGCAAAATAAGTCGGTTTTCATGAATTCTTAGTTAGAAGTTGGAAGTACAAAGTGGGAAGTTTGTCCCGGACGATTCTTAGGAGTAGAAGTTAAAGAATAGACATATCAATCTGTTTATTTAATTTTATCTCTAAATGCTATCATCATATTCATTAAGTTAGATGCAAATTGGTAAAGCCCATCAAACTCCTCTATCGCTAGGTCATTCCGTCTCTTTGCTTTATGAAGACATGTAATTACTTCAGCTAAAGAACGAATAGCGTAACCCATAAACTTTCTAAAATCAAGTTTTGACTGTACGATGAACCCTTCGGATATATTTAACGCAATGGAGTCTGCTGCTCTCCTAACCTGCAAAGTAAGATTATATATTTCATCTTTGGGAAACACTTTAGCGATGGCATATATGTCTTTTTCAAAAATTCATTGCTCTCTGCCAGATAACCAACTTTTCAAACTTAAACCCAGTCATCTATTATCTAAAGTTCTTTTTCTAAACTTCAAACCCATGCTTCGCACTTTCCTCTTCCTACTTCTAACCCTCGTCTTCCCTTCTTAAGCTTCCTATTCTCTACTCCTATCTTCTAACTTCGTACTTCCGAGCTCTGACTTCTGACCCTCTCCCCTAAAATCCAAATTGCCGAGGCAACCACAAACTGATTTCAGGAATGTAAGTAACCAACAGCAGCACAACAACCATTGCTACGAAAAAAGGTAATAATGGCCTGACCACAGACTGAATTTTTATGTTAGCAACACTACACCCAATAAATAGTACAGTGCCTACTGGCGGGGTACATAATCCTACACAGAGATTGACGATGAGAATAATGCCGAAATGAACTGGGTCAATACCAAGTTGCTCGGTTACAATCGGTAAAAATATAGGAGTAAAAATGAGCACCGCGGGAGTCATATCCATGAATACTCCCACAAACAGCAGAATAACGTTGATAATTAGTAAGATCAGAAAAGGGCTATCGCTTAGTGTAAGTAAGGCAGCACTTACGTTTTGCGGAATTTCTTCGTAGGCCATCACCCAAGAAAGACCAATAGATGCCGCCACCATCAGCAGTACAATGCAAGTGGTAAGTGTAGTTCGTATCAGAATGTCGGGTAAGTCGCTTACTCCAATCTCTCGGTAAATAAATGCTAGCGCGAGGCAGTAAAGCACCGCTACGCCTGAAGCTTCAGTTGCAGTGAAAACTCCGGCTACAATTCCGCCTAAGATAATAACCAGTAGCAGTAAGCTAGGTAAAGCTGCTAAAAACTTCTGTATACCTTCCCGCAACGGCACCTTTTCGCCGGTAGGATAATTGTGCCGATAGGCGTAGGCGGTAGCGAAACCAATGAGAGCTAACCCGGTTAATACTCCAGGAAGATAACCCGCCAGGAAAAGCGCTGCAATCGATACCCCACCACTCGCTAGCGAATAGATAATCAAGATATTGCTGGGCGGAATTACCAGCCCGGTGGTAGCCGAAGTGATATTAACTGCCGCACTAAAGTTTTCATCGTATCCTTCCTTTACCATTCGAGGGTGCATGATGGTGCCAATCGCTGAGGCGGCAGCTCCCGCTGATCCCGAAATTGCTCCAAATAACATATTGGCTAACACGTTAACGACAGCTAAACCACCCGGTAGACGGCCTACTAAGACTTTGGCAAACTCAATGAGTCGGGAGGCAATCCCCCCAGTATTCATGAGTTGCCCAGCCAGAATAAATAGCGGGATGGCTAGCAAAGTAAAACTATTGAGTCCGGTTGCCATTCGCTGAGCAAAGGTGGTCACAGCCGGAAGGTAGTCGATAGAAAGTAGCATTGTGATCACCCCAGCAATTCCAATGCAATAGGCAATGGGAACACCCAAGGCAATAAAGATCACAAAGCTAAAAACAAGAATAAGTACTTCGGTAATTTCCATTAGTTAGTGTCGGTACGTAGTTCGGTTCGGGTATTATCGATTGCGTAGTAAGCGATGAGAAAGCCAGATACAGGTACTACTAGGTACACGTAGCCCAGTGGAAGTTCGAGTGCAGCAGATACTTGTCCGAAGAGGAAACTAGTGTACACTAACCAAAACCCTCCTACTCCCAGCACCCCTAGAGCGAACAATACTACGATAGCATTAATTAGAACATCTAGTTGACGTTTCCTTTGGGCAGAAAGCCCGCCAGAGATTAAATCGATGGCTAAATGTTGCTTCTCACCGGTGGCGTAGGCTGAGCCTAAAAGCCCTACCCAGATCAGTAAGAAGCCTGCTAACTCGTCGGTAAAGCTGAAGGGTGATTGGAATAAGTAGCGACTGACCACCTGGATCGTTACATCAATTACAATCGCTGACATAAGAATTACTAGCAGCAATCGTACTATCCGATCAATTGAATTTCGTATCATACTCTAAATTAAGAAGCTGCTTTAATGCGTTGGATAAGACTATTAAGTTCTTCATTATCTTTGAAAGGTTCGTATACACTTTCTACCGCTTCCTGAAAAGGACTTTTATCGGGATAGTTAATCTCTACGCCAGCCGCTTTCACCGCATCCATTGACTTTTGCTCCGAAGCATTCCACAACTCTCGCTGATATTCCACCGACTCGTTGGCCGCCGACTGCAACCACTGCTGCTCTTCGGAACTTAATTCATTCCAGATAATCTGACTAATGAGCAACACATCGGGTACTTGCGTGTGCTGGTCGATAGAATAATACTTACAAATTTCGTAGTGTCGAGACAGATAGAAACTAGGGGGATTATTCTCCGCAGCATCTACTACCCCACTTTGTAAAGCAGTGTACAGCTCACCAAACGAAATTGGGGTTGGTGAGCCGCCCATAGCCTTCACCATATTGATAGCATTGATGCTAGACATCACCCGGACTTTCATACCCGATAGATCGCCAGGAGTGTCAATCGGTCGTTCTTTGGTATAGAAACTACGGTAGCCCGAATCATAAAAGCCTAATCCCCGAAGCCAGATAGCTTCTCCTGACTCCAAAATTTCCTTACCTACATCACTATCCAATACCTTAAAAGCATGAGCCTTGCTTTCAAATAAGTAAGGTAAGCCAAGCACCCGATATTTATCTACAAAACCTTCCATTACGGCTGCCGAAACTTTAGTCATAGCCAAGCTACCGAACTGAAGCAGTTCTACGCACTCTCGTTCCGAACCAAGCTGTTCACTCGGGTACACTTTCAGCTCCATCTTGCCACTCGATTTTTCCTTCAAGCGATCGGCCATAAACACCATCGCCTGATGAACCGAATGGTCTACCGATAGGCCATGTCCCAGTCTCAACGTTTTCACCTCTTCCTCCTGGCCACAACCAACGAGTAGAAAAGCAGCAATTCCTGACCAGAGTATTATTTTCATAAATTCAATTGTTCGATGGCTCAATGGTTCAATTGATAAATTGCTAATGATATTAGTCTTAAGTCCACGATCAATAGTCCACAGTTTCTTCATTTTGGGTTTTTAACTTTGGTCAGTCCGGGACAGGCTGGTCACTTGGTAACAGGATTCTGCTTCCTTCTCCATTCTCCATTCTCCATTCTCCATTCTCCGTTTTCTATTGTTCACTGTTCATTGCACATTGCTAATTTTTCACTGCTAATTGCCTCGACTCATCTCGTAGGCTTGCATGGTAAGATAGTATTTCGTTAGCATATTCTTGATTTCCCAATCTGGAAGTTCTCCAGCAACCAAGTATTCAAGATATTTCTCGGTGACTTGAGAAAAGTGGGCTT
Source organism: uncultured Flammeovirgaceae bacterium (assembly GCA_937138955.1). GTDB lineage: Bacteria > Bacteroidota > Bacteroidia > Cytophagales > Cyclobacteriaceae > Tunicatimonas. Next base: position 13,209 of record CAKZPJ010000847.1, read on the forward strand.
CGTGACCAACTTTATATTCTTCGGGAATGAGAACTTCCCAGCCATTTTCGGATGGTCGTATATTCAGACCGGGATATTCGCCACTCAGATCATCTATAGCCGATTTCAGATTTTCTTCAAAGCCATCTATTTTTTCTACCGGCTCTACGTACAAAGCTGGCTGATAATTCTGCGGTGCATTTTGCCGAATAACCAGATTGGCTTGCGTACCCCGCATGATAGAATAGTGAGTGTCTTTGGCTCCTTCGGGTGCTTCAAAATTCCAGATAGCAGCTACCTTCCCGTGAACGCCACGAACGGTAAATACAAATTCACCATTGGCGTAGGTATTTAGCACTGAATTCTGTACATCTTTTTGCAAGTAGTCAGGAAACTCGGTCATACCTGTTACTTTTTCAAACTGGGCGGGAGATAATTCAGTAGCCCAACGGCGGGCTTGAACTACTTCTACTTCAGTAGTATCAATTCCTTCTTCGGGGAAACATTCCCATAAAATTAGGTCTACCAAGTGCGTGGAAACATCTACAATGCCCTCTCCCTGCTGTTCAGTATCAAAAAACCAAGCCGGACGAATTAAAGGACTGCCGGCTACTTCTTTAGAAAAATGGTGAATACTTTCTTTGGATATAGCTGGATTATCTGGAGTTCCTTTCTCTAGCTCACCGAACACATCCGGTTTTTGCGATAGCGCTTTTTGCAGCATAGTTGATATCTCGTAACGCTCGGTCATGATGTCGTAGAGCAATACATCCTTTTCCTGAGCGGTAGTCAGCGCTGACTTTAGCTTAGGAAATTCATCAGGATGAATAACCATAGGCTTATCAGCCAGAACATTCAAACCCGCTTCCACTGACTCTTGGATATATTGAGTTTTTTTGGCGTTGTTACCCGATAATATTACTACGTTACCGGGTTGCTCCTGCATCATCTTGGAGAAAAAATCAGGTCCGGTATAAATTTCCGGTACCCAAGCAGTGGGCTCGTCACTCCGGTTATTAAAACCCTCAACGCGCTTCAAGTGTAACTGCAAATCTTTGCCTTTGGGAGCAAATACGTTCACCACCGAATCTACCTGATCGTACATAAACTTCTGAACCAAGGCCGCATGAAAGTGCCCCGGATCAACAGTCATTAGTTTTACTTCGTCTTTAGCCCCGGTAAATCGGTTAGCCATCGGCTCCTCTTCAGGGGCATTAGTCTGATCCTGATTAGTTCCGCTACAGGCGGATAGAATGAGCAGAAAGATACCTGCTAGAATAGATGGGTTCATTTTGCTAGGTTATTGTAATCGGTTGCTAAGGTAATAAAAAAAGTTTTAGGTGTTCAAGCTTTGGCGTTATAGTGAGTGATGTTAGAGAGCTATAGTATGTAGTGTTATAGTGCTAGGATGCATAGTGTTTGAGTAGTCGACCCATAGAGTTCGAAATTACTTAACATGAACGTACTAGTACTACGCACTATTACTCCCTAACACTACGTACCTGAACACTTTAGCACCAAAATACTATCTCCCATAACTAGCCTTCAGGGCGTCGACGTGCTGATATCCCCAAGGATAACGCTGAGAACGCGATAGCATTGAATTGGCTTCATCGTCGTTTTTGAACCGTTCGTTCACCGGGTCCCAGTGTAGTTTACGCGGTATTTTCATGGCGATGTGAGAAACCAAACAAGCACTACAGGAGCGGTGGGCTACTTCGGCCGGGGAAATGGTAAGCTCACGTGATTTTATACAATCTAGCCAATTGCCGTGTTGCTCGTGGCTCTCATACAGGTGAATCTCATCCGGTCCAATTTCTGATTCCAGAATTTTCGGATCACTAGCCATGAAAGCTTCGGATTTGCCAAAATTTGGATCAGAAGCGGTAACTCCTACGCTACCCCGAGAGACGAATATCCAACCGTCGGTTCCTTCAAAGCGCACTCCGTTAGGCAGTTCGCCGTCTACGATCATCTCTACACCATTGGCGTATTTACTCTTCACATTGTAGGGGCCATGTACAGTCCACAATCCGGTTTCTGGAAACTTCGCGGTGGCTTCAACTTCAATTGGCCCGGTATATTCGGTATCCATTCCCCAGTGGGCAATATCAATGTGGTGAACGCCCCAACCGGTAATCATACCAGCCCCAAACTGCTCACAGCGAAGCCAACCCGGTCGAGAAAATTGTGATTTATTGTCGGTGAAAGGTGGTTGAGGATGCACCCGCTCTTCGGTGTATGGAACGTAGGGAGTAGAACCCAGCCACATATCGTAGTTTAAGTTATCGGGCACATCCTTAGGAGTTTTCTCACCGCCCGAGGGATCGCTGGGCAAGCCAATCTTCACGGTTTTAATCTCACCAATTCGTCCATTCCGCACTAGTTCACAGGCGCGCTTGAACTGAGGCCAAGGGTCTACCGAACGCTGTTGGCTCCCCAGTTGAAACACCGCACCGGTCTGGTGGATGATATCACTCATTGCCCGACCTTCTTCAATGGTAAGCGAGGTGGGTTTTTGTAGATAAACTGCTTTTCCAGCCAATGCTGCTTCAATAGCCGGTTGAGCATGCCAGTGATCGGGCGTACTCACAATTACCGCATCAATATCAGGATTGCTGAGCATTTCCCGATAGTCATCGTACATTTTTACGTCAACGAAGTTTTCTTTTTTCTTATTATCAGCGTACCACTTTTCAATATATTTCTTTCCTTCCTCTTTTCGCCGACTATCTACATCGCAAACAGCGATTACCCGCGATATGTCGTGCTTCATCGTTTCGGGTAAGTCATGTCCCATGGCAATACGACCAAAACCGATCTGACCCACCTGAATTTTATTGCTGGGCGCGCTCTTGCCGAATACAGTGGATGGCACAATGGTAGGAACGAAGAAAGCTCCGGTGGTGGTTGCTAGTGTTTTTTTAAGGTAATCTCGTCTATTCATGATAATTGAATGAGTGAATATTTAATTAAAGTTAGGGGGCTTCATCGCTTAGAACCCAGATAATACCGCCCAGAATATGCTGCATATACATAGGATCATCGTAGTGTTCAGCCCGATGGCCTAGGGAAGTGTACCACTGCCGTCCGCCATCGGTAGTATGGCACCAAGTAGTAGGAAAAGTCTCACCAAAAGTATCTCCTGGATATTCGGCCTTCTTTTCGTCTTCCACCGTGGTTAAATCTGAAGCTACTAGTACATGAATATTAGGATTCAGATGCTTGAGATAGTAACATTCGTCATTGATAATACTCCAGGTTTCAGGCAAAAATTCGGTAGAGGGGTGGGTTTTATCAATAACTTTCACATCAAAGTCTTGACTAGGGGCATGACGCCAAAACTTCCCACCCAGATTTTTCCAAAACCAGGGCCAATCGCGTTCCGACCCGCATGCCGAATGAATACCAACGAAACGACCGCCGGATTGCATATAGTTCTTAAATGCTTGTTCCTGCTCTGGCGTATCAAAAATATCGTTATTCGTATTGGAGAAAATCAGAGCATCGTACTGCTTTAGGTTTTCGGCAGTGAACTGAGTGGGGTCTTCCGATGCTACTACCTCAAAGCCGTTTTCATCCGCCAGCTTCTGAATTGCTTTAATGCTGGAAGGAATATTTTTATGGACAAAGCCTTCGCCATTCTTGGTGTACAACAGCATTTTTTTTCCTTCCATCGGTGGCTGAGTGCTTACTTCCACTTTAGGAGGATAGGCAAAATCTTGCCAATAGCGCTCGGCTGTGGTAGCATCCATTTCTCCATCGTAGGTAAGCATACGGTACTTTAAGGTGTATTCTTTACCAGGCTGAAGTTTCCAATCGCGATCCATGGCCGGATTGAAGTTGAAGAAAACATTCTCTTTACCCTCATTCATGCCCGTGGGCCAGATGCGTATTTTCTCCGGAAAATTAAAATTAGTGGGATACGTCATGAAGAGAACTCCTGCCTGCCCGGCATCAGTAGGCCCTTCTACGTAGCACCAACGAGCCCGGGTTCCGTTGCCATTAGATTTATCTAACCCGTCGGAGGTGATTAGCTTGGCACTTTTATCGTTCCACTGTTCATTCGCCCGAAACCCAAAACCTTGGTAGCGGTATTCTTTAATCGTAAACGGTTCATCGGTGGCCGGATTAAGCGTAGAGGTAAAATCTACCAAAAAACCCTCATTTTGGGCATTCCATACCCGAACAATCCAATCTTCACTCAAAACCACTTTATCGTTTTTAGCATTGAGCGTATCGAGTACTACGTGCTTGTGAGTAGCCGATATTTGACCAAATACGTTGCCTTCCACTACCGATGAAACATCTTTAACCCGTATGGTTCCCTGACCTTTATACAGATTCCAAAAATCTAATTCTTTCCCCTCAAGTTCTGTTTTAGTCCAAGGGTTCCATACTCCGTAGTGGTGGTAATGATCGGATGGTTGTATTCGAGTAAGAACTCCGCCATTGGGCGCTCTTAATGGATGAATATACCCACCCCGGCGATAACGCTCCGAGACACCTTCTGGTACCGGAGCGAGTCCGTAGTGATAGGCCAGCACTTTCTGATTATTAACTTTCATGGCTAAAGCCTCACTATTATCTTCTACCGTTACTTCACTGGAATACAATGAAGATTCTCTTGAAGCAGGTTTCAGCCTGAAGTGGCGGGTAGTACCAGCGGGGGTCTCTCCTTCCAATATCCAGTGTAATTTGGTTTGATACCCTCTCTCCCACTGAGCAGTAATTGGTTTTTCTTCTCCTTTTATAACTTCTACCAGTTGGTAATTATCTAAAGTTGCAGCTACATTCTCAAAGGCCGCTGAAACCGGAGCGTTAACCCTAATGTAGGAACCAGCATTAACATGTATAGATACTGATGGTGGCTGATTGATATCTGGTACACTAGAGCCAAAAATGCTATAAGTCAGAATAAAAGTTAAACACTGTAGAACCTGTGCTAAGGCAAGAAGCATAAATATAAAAGTTAGGTTACAGCTTGAGTTAGATTCAAGTGTAAATTAAACGATAAGTTAATTAAAAAAACTAACTCCAAACTAGAAAGATAGAAAGTACATTATCCTAAGCCCAACTACTGATGGAGTAGAATGATGTACTCTCTTTATTATGCACAAAAAGATACTATCGTCTACTTTACTCAGTTTCCGCTGGGATTGAAGTTAGAGGAGCAATATTATTTTCAGCTCCTGGGTAGCCCATATTCTGATTAATTTGTCCCTGGGTATTAGCGTTGATTGCCCCGGCCGGGATAGGATAAAGTGAATGATACGGACTCATCGTGTATTCATCCCCATGAATGGTAATAACTCCCTGGTTATAGAAATCAGTTTTTTCCATTATGCGGTCGTACCAGAAGTTTTTCTCATGAAAATTATTCAGACTATAGGTCTGACCGTTATAAGCGGCTTGACCGGTAGTGGCAAAGATGAAAGCCATACGCGTGAGTTCGGTATTGCGATTTTCTTCGTAGTACAGTTCTCGTACTCGCTCATCTAAAATAGCACCAATGTTTACTTCACCAGGAGTAATGCTGGCAGCACCCGCCCGGTTTCTTATCGCGTTAATATCAGCCGCGGCGCTGGCTAAATCACCTTTCCAGAAATAAGCTTCGGCTCTTAGAAGGTACGTTTCAGCTAAACGAAACACATACCAGTCAGAGTGCCCCCCGCCGGGCTTTACTGCTTCCGGGTCAGGGATATACAGCTTATAGTGTGGCCAACCGTACCAATTACGAATAGTATCTGAGCAAAGAACAACTCCCGCGTCATTAAATAACTGTAAGTTTTGGTCATAAAATGGATTACCGGATTCCTGCAAGCCAGGAGCATTATATGTTAAGTCCTCCATATCCATCCAGTTACCCGGTGCGTGTCGTAAGTCATTATCGTCGGTCCACACTTCTTTAGTACTATATACTACTCCTCTATTACGGCCAATACCCCGGCCAAACTCTACCACATACGGAATTTCAATATTCGGATCATCCGACATACCATTTGAGCCGTTGGGCGTATTGATAAATCGCCACCAAAGAGGCACAGCTTGCCGCATTGCACTGGTAGTGCTGCCGTTCCCTTCAAATCCCAAGCGACTAATAACGTTCATAATTGCTTCAGTATTTTCAGGGATACTTTTGTTTTCAGGACGATGTAAATCCCAGATTAGATTCTTAGTAGCATCATCGCCAGTAGCCCCGAAGCGGCTCGTCATTAGAGCGTATTTTCCACCATCAATTAGCTCATTAGCTGCTGCAATGGCTCCATCGAAATCGGTCAGAGCTAAGTTTATCTTGGTTAGTTGATGAAGTACCGCACCTCGGGTTACCTCCCCCAATGGAGCATCATCAGGTACCCACTGTTCAGCAAGTTCTAGGTCTTCCTTCATCTTCTCTAGGATGATTACCCGCGAGGTGCTAGTAAAATCCAGTTTAGGTTGTGTAAATTCCTGTAGCAAAAACGGCACATCCCCGAACTGCTGCGTTAGTCGGTAGTAGCGGTAAGCTCGATGGAAGTAGGCTACTCCTAAAATAGCGTTACGCTCTTCTTCCGATGCATACTCCGCATCGTCAATCCGAGAGATGACCGTATTAGCTAACTTAATTCCTTCGTACCATTCCGTCCAGAACCAGCCGATACGGTTGGTATTGGAGCTATTTAAATTAGCATCGGGCACAATGAGTAGGTTTAAGTCCTGGGCTGGACCCGACTTGTCAGTGGTTCCTTCTACGGCTACTTCTGAGAAGACATTTTCAGTAATCATGGGCGCACCATCGCCGTAGTATTCCGCTCGGAGATTTGTCATAGCAGAAGATAGCATCGCTTCCATACCGTCGGCGGTATTCAATGCGTTTTCAGGGGTGAAAAAAGATTTAGGCTCAGCGTCCAGAAACTCCTCTTTACAACCAAAAATGATTAGTAGTGAGAATAGCGATATATAAGTAAGATTTTTCATTGTATCAGATATAGATTTTAGAAAGTAAGATTAAGACCTAACGTAAAGTAGCGAGGAGTTGGTCCACTGCCCGATATGCCATCAACATCAGAAGCTTCCGGGTCATATAAGTCCCATCCGGGAGCCCATACCGCTACGTTTCGGATATTTCCGTACAGTCGTAAACGTTCCACTCCTAATCTATCTAATACATTTCGAGAGAAATTATAGGCTAACGTTACGTTTTGTAAGCGAACGAACGAGTTATTTCGAAAGACGTCGTAGTTTGCGCCCCCATCGCTAGAAAATAGTCGCGCCCACTCGTTATTAGGGTTATCTGCTGTCCAGTAAGGGGTTTGCAGAGAATTAGTACGATCAATAAAGCCATTCCGATTCTTAGCAGCGTTAAACGCTCGGCGCTGTCCTAACATAGAATATAGTTCAAAGGAAAAATCGAAGTTACGGTAGATCTGAAAGTTATTTACGAACGTCCACTGGAAACGAGGACGAGCGTAGCCTAAGAACTCATTATCCTCAATTGTGAATACACCGTCATCATTCTTATCCAGAATCTGGAAGTCGCCAGGTTGTACTCCGTATACATCAGCCTCTTCAGCCTGATCGCTCTGCCAAATACCCAGCACTTGCTGCCCCCAAAGTCGATCTATAGGTTCTCCAATAAACCACTCATTTTGAATATCGTCAAGTTCCTCACCGTTCTCATCTAAGTCACCGTATAGGCTTAATAGCTTATTACGATTGAGAGAAAAGTTGAAGTTACTAGACCACATCAGGTTTGGCCGGTTAAGATTACGCGTGGTAAGCACCATTTCTATTCCCTGATTCTGCAATTCGCCTAAGTTGGCAAATACGTTGCTAAAACCTATTATGTTAGGAAGAGCTCGTTCTACCAAAAGATCAGAGGTAACAGAAGAATAGGCATCAATTGAACCTTCAACAATTCCTTCGCGAATACTAAAGTCTAGCCCTAAGTTCCAAGCACGGGTGCGCTCCCACTTTAAATTGTTGTTGGCCATGGTGGTATTGTTTAGCGTTCCCACTGTAATAACATTCCCATTGTCTACAATCAAGTTTTTACCGGCTGAGAGCTGCGACAATGCCGCGTACTGCCCTACTTCCCGGTTACCATTCTCACCTAATGAAAGTCGTACTTTTAAAAAGTCTACCAACTCCGTATTGAAGAAACTCTCTTCCGAGACGGTCCAACCAACTGCTACCGAGGGAAACAGAGCGCGCTTGTTGTTAGTACCAAAAGCTGAATATCCATCGCGACGTAATGAGAGTGTTAGCAAGTACTTTGACAGGTATGAGTAATTAAGTCGCCCCATCAGTGCATCACCCGTAGCCACTTGATCGCCGATAAAATTATTATCGTTATCTATACTCGTTAAGATAGGATTACTACCCAGGTTAAGATTGCTGTAGCCTAGCACATCGTTAGGGGAGAAAATAGAGTTTTCACCTCGATCAAAAAATCGCTGAAGTTTTTCAGAATACTGTAGAAAAGTAGCATTGAAAGTATGGTTACCAATAGTTTTATCCCAACGCAAGATATTTTCTACCTGCCACTCCTGAATTTCATCATGTTCTCGGAACGCGGCACCAAACGCTCTGCGAGGGTCTTCAGAAGAATTATGGTTGAAAAATTTGTTCCACTCAAAGCGGTTGGTAAAGCCAAATTCGTAGGAAAACCCAAGCGGTAACTTTACCCTAGTATACAAACGAGCGTTAAGGGTATTAAACTTTCTAATCCGATCGGTGTAAGTTCGGTTCAGTAATGGATGTACCGCTCCGGCTCCATTGTCATCCTGCGGACTTAGCCGCAGATTACCTTCATTATCAAACTCCGAACCCCAAGGCGAAGATCGGGTCAGTTGATTGCGATCAGCCGCTATCGAGCTCTCATCGCGCACCGCAAACTGACTGGTCAACCCTACCGTAATTGCATCAGTTACCTTTCCTTCTACATTTAGGCGCGAACGAATATTTTCAAACTCATCACCAATTACAATACCCTCATTCTTAATACGACCTACGGAAAAATAGTAATTCACACTTTCATTAGAGCCAGATAAGCTTACATTTACATCGCTTCGTAAGCCGTTTTGAAAAATCTGAGGATACCAGTCAACGGTACGTCCGGCCAAGTAATTGTTAATTTCTACATCCTGAAATCCTATTCGGTTGAGCCAGGCAGTAGTTGGGTCACCGGTTGCTCCGTCGTAGGCTAACCATTGATCTAGCGTTACACCAGCGGGTAGATTATTGGGATTATTGAAGCGACCCGGTGTATCACCTAGCACTCCAGCATTAATACTATTAAATACATCGGTTCGCCACCGAGCGTAGCCATCAGGGTCATAAGGACGTTCGTTGAAAAAGTCAGTAGCCAACCCAACACTGGAGGCAATACTAACTCTAGGTTTTCCAATATCCCCTCGTTTGGTAGTAATTAAAATTACTCCGTTAGAACCTCGGGCTCCGTATACTGCCGCCGAACTGGCATCTTTCATCACATCAACTTTATCAATATCGTCGGGGTTAATATCGGACAAATCACCGTTGTAAATCATACCATCTACGACAATCAATGGACTTGAGCTCGCATTTAGAGAGTTTTGACCTCGCACTTGTAGCTGACTTACACCTTTAGGACTGTTATTAAAGCCCACATTGAGTCCGGGTACATTTGCCCGTAAAATATCTGTAACGGAATTAGGTGACTGATTAGCCAGCTTTTCGGCATCAATCTGAGCAACTGCTCCCGTTAAATCCTTTTTCTTAACAGTTCCGTAGCCAATTACTACAATCTCCTCTAAAGATTGCAAATCAGCTGAAAGCGACACATCAACGGAAGTTTGATTACCAATAGCAACTTCTTGAGTGAGATAACCTACGGAAGAGAACACGAGTACCGCATCTGAATTGGGTACTGTAATGCGATAATTGCCATCAACATCAGTAATGGTTCCGGTAGTGGCACCTTTTACTAAAATATTCACCCCTGGTAAGCTAGTGCCTTCTTCTAAATCCAGCACTGTTCCGCTCACTTCAATTTGAGCGAAGACTGAGCCCGTACTTATCAGAAAAGTCAATAACGAGGTACTAAATAAGCGAGATAATAGTGTAGTCATAGTGCATAGTTTAGGTTTGGGATATAGTACATAAGTTTAGTTAACCATAAATCTAGCAAATTAAATATTTTTTACGCAATCGGTTGCGTATTATTTATATTATTACTTTACATTTAATGAAATCGGTAGTGTCATAATTTGTAATAGACTAATGCATTTAGCGTTTTAACATTAATACCTTTGGATTAGCCTATTCATTTTTCAGACAGGGGGATGTAAGGCCTACTTTTAGTCTCACTTAACTAAACCATGGAAAAAAACGGCAAACAGATCACTATCTATGATATTGCTAAGAAGCTGAAAGTTTCGCCAACCACAGTTTCTAGAGCATTGAATGATCATCACAGTATTAGTGAAGAAACTACCCAAACAGTAAAAAAATTAGCTAATAAGCTCGGTTATCGGCTAAATTCAGTTGCTTCTAGTCTTCGTAAAAATAAAACAAATACTATCGGGGTGATTATGCCCC
>CAKZPJ010000848.1 GCA_937138955.1 uncultured Flammeovirgaceae bacterium
AAGTACCTTTTGGAAATTCATCATGAGCCTCTTACCTTTGCATCGCAATTAAGGGGATCGCTGTTAGAAAAGCAATTTCTGTTGCATCAGAATCAGTAGCTCAGCTGGTAGAGCAACGCCCTTTTAAGGCGTGGGTCCTGGGTTCGAGCCCCAGCTGATTCACAAGAAGCCACTCAATTTAATTTGAGTGGCTTCTTTCATTATGAGCTTACTGCGGCTAATTCAATGAAAACGGCGTATCCAATTTATTCTGCTCACTAGCCTCTGAATAATGGTCATTGCGGGGCACTGCGTAACCTGAAATGCCGGTAGTTCAATGTCTGATTAAAAGAATTCTTTTTTCTTAGGAAAAGCAATAGTAAAACAAGTACCCTTTCGCAGTTTACTATCTACTGATATTTTAGCTTGATGGCTGTTAATAATATTTTGGGTAGACGTCAGACCTAATCCCATTCCACCACGTTTGCCGGTATGGAAAGCATCAAAAAGCTTGTCTAAGTCTGAAGTAGCTATTCCGCGCCCATTGTCCTGTATCGCAACATACTCATTTTGATCATCTTGCCAGGTTTCTAGCATAATCTGACCAGTTTTTGGCTTAACGGCTTCAATAGCATTATTCACAATATTAAGCAGTGCCATCACGAGTTTATCCTGATCTAATGGAATAGCCTCTAGCTGTTCGTTGAGCTTGACTTCAATCTGTACTTCCTGTAGTTTCACTCGGTCTGCTGTAATCTCCAATGTTTTTTCTACCACCTCATTTAAAGAGCCCGGTTGAAGAGCAAGTTGAGAAGGCTTAGAGGAATTGAGCATTGCGGTAATAAGCTCATTAATGCGTTTTGCATTTCGATGGATAATGTCTACGTAAACTGCCAGATCGTCCCGTTCTTCAATTTCGGTACTAAACTGCTCTAATGATAGGTTGATATTAGTTAGTGGATTGCGTACCTCATGCGCAATGCTACGAGCAATATTGGCAGTCATCATCATTTTCTCCAAACGAATCAATTCTTGTTGCACCTTCTGCTTTTCAGAAATATCAGTGATAATACCTTGGTAACCTAACAGGTTTTGTTCAGAATCTACCAAACGTGCCGCTGATAAGTTGCAGGTGACTATATTCTGATTTTTATGTTTTAGTTGGGCTTCAAAATCAATAACCTTTCCTTCAGTGGTAAGTGCCCGATACAGGCGAGGGTACTCATCAGCGGAAGCAAAAAGTTCTTTAAGTGATAACCGTTGAAGCTCCGGCACTGTGTAGCCAAAAAGCCTTTCCATCGCACTATTGGTATTGATGAACAGGTCTTCTTGGTTGGTAATGTAAATAGCATTGACCGACTGCTCAAATAGCGCGCGATACTTCTGCTCCTGGGCAAAAAGTTTATGCACAATTCGGGAATTATTGAGCGCGTACCGAATACTGCGCTCAATCATCATTGTATTCAGCCCATCTTTTACTAAATAATCAGCGGCACCCATTTGCATCGCTTGATGGTCAATTTCGGCAAAACCCTTTCCGGTGAGCATAATAATTGGGCTACGAATCCCTTGCTTAATTCCTGCTTTTAGTAGGTCTAGCCCACTTTTCTCGCCTAAGCGATAGTCGATGAGATAAACGTCGAAATTATCCTGCTTCAGTTCTCGGACTGCATCATCGTAGTTATCTACCCATACAATTGAAAAATCGACAGTTTTAATATCTGAGAGCAGATCTCGCGTAATGACATAATCATCTTCATCGTCATCTACCAATAGCAGGGATATTTTCTCTTTTTGCATGAGGTATTAGGTCACATTATGTACCCCCCATTTGTTATCTAAGCACATAATAGAGAGGCATGAAACAGTTGGTTAGAGCTTATTTCGGTTAGGTAGTTCAACAATACCCAACCAGTAGTTCCCAATCGCTTTGGTTACCTTCACTAACTCCTCAAAAGTAACTGGTTTGGTAATGAATGAGCTAACCCCCAAATCGTAAGTTTTAAATATATCTTCTTCAGCCTTAGAAGTTGTTAGTACAATTACCGGAATATGCTTTAGTTTTGGATCTGCCTTAATTTCAGCTAACGCCTCTCGCCCATCTTTACGAGGCATATTAAGATCGAGCAAAATAAGACCTGGTGCTGGCGCATTATCATCGTTATACGCCCCCCTATGTTGCAGATAGTCCATTAGTTCCTCGCCATCCTCTACAAAATGTAAATCGTTGGCTAGGTAATTCTCTTCTAGTGCATCTTTGGTCAGAATACGGTCGTCAGGATCATCGTCGGCCATTAGAATAGTAATGGTTGGGTAACTTTTCTTACTCATAATTATATGGTTTGTTGTTGAGGTAGCACCATGTGAAAGCTCGCCCCTTTCCCAACTTCGCTGGTAGCAAAAATATCACCTTGGTGGTTATCAATAATTTTACGGCAAATGGCAAGTCCGATACCCGTACCGGGGTAGCGATTGCGTCCGTGCAAACGCTGAAAAATATTAAAAATCCGATCTAGGTACTTCTCTTCAAATCCAATTCCGTTGTCTTGTACAATAATCTCCCGAGGGTTATTGAGCTGATTATGCGACCCAGCCAAATCATCAGACAATTCTCTTGATGTGATTTTGATATGTGGAACAATGCCTTCTCTTCTAAACTTGATAGCGTTACTTATCAGATTTTGAAAGAGTTGACGCAGTTGAGTGGCTTCGCCTTCTATGGTGGGCAATTCGCCTACTTCTACGATTGCTGATGATTCTTCAATAGAAGTTTCCATATCAGCCAACACCGCATCAATTAATTGGTTGAGATCTACTTCCTCGAATCCATTCTGAATACGTCCTACACGGGAATATTTTAACAAATCGTCTATTAATACCTGCATTCGTTGAGCAGCGTTCTGCATTCGGGCAAAATAATCTTGACCAGTATCGTCTAACTGATCAGCGTAGCGCGTAGTAATTCTATCGCCAAAAGCCCGTATTTTGCGAAGAGGTTCCTGTAAATCGTGAGATGCCACGTAGGCAAACTGCTCCAAACTTTCTTGAGTACTTTCTAGTGCGTAGAGTTTATTACGAAGTTCATCTTCCGATAAACTAAATACTCCAATATCTTCGGTAACAATCAAACTGCCAAAAACTTCACCGGTGTGGTCGTAAACCGGCACAAACGAAACCCGGTAAATGGTATCATCACCGGTAATTTCTCGCCGAATAGTTTCTTTTTTGAAGTTCTTCTTACAGTTATTTTTAATCTCACCTAATATGGCACCCTCTAATTCTGTATGCAAGCTCGTATCTAGTTCAATAATTGATACCGAACCAAAAGCCTTGAGCGATTTTCCTTTGCTAAATTGCACCCGAAGATCACGGTCTACCAAAAGTAGATCTAAATTAGGCAAGGCACGAATTAGTGCTTGGTATAAACCTTCGTTGCGTGCCTTTTTTTCTAAAAGCCCTTTATATTCGCTAACATCAGTGAACTGTACTACGAGATTGGTACCCAACCGAAACGCATAATCCTTAAACCAGGTATCCAACTCATCGTCTTGGTAGTGAAATTCCGACCGGAAGCTATCTCCGCTTTCCAATACGTTTACGTATCGTTTGAATATTTCACTATTTACTAAGACAGGGAAAACCGTAAGCATCGTGTTGCCAACAACTGCTTGATTTTGCTTTTTAATTAGTTGTAGTGCCGCCCGATTGGTTTGTTCGTATTTAAGATCAATGATTTTTCCTTGCTGATTACGAACCGGACTAAATACGAGAATACCAGTTTCAATGGCCTCGAGTATATCACTGAAAGTAGCTTCACTCATAGTTGAAAAAATGAACGTTGGCAGGGAATAATAGAAGTCTGACTAGAGATCTATATTATATGACTTCATTTTATTATACAGGGTTTTACGGTCAATTTTTAATACGTTGGCCGCTTTAGTTTTATTATACCCCGTTTTTTCTAATACGCTGATAATTGCATCTCGCTCGGCTGTCTTGGAAACTGACTTTAGATTATCGGGTTTAGAGGCAGCATCCTCCGTAGTGATGTCTTCAAAGTAAGCCGGGGTTTTGATTTCCTCCGGTAAGCAGTCCGCTGTAATAAGGTTGCCCTGTGCTAATAGCACCGCGCGCTTCACTACGTTGTGTAGTTCACGCAGATTGCCATGCCAAAAATAAGCTTTCATTTTCTGCATCACCTCATCCTCAAATCCATCTACTGATTTATCGAGCTCGCGATTAGAATTTTCGAGAAAGTACTGAGCAAAAATTTTGATATCCGCCTTACGTTCCCGAAGCGGCGAAAGCTCAATTCTAAACTCATTAAATCGGTGATAAAGATCTTCTCGGAAATCACCTTTTTTTACTGCATCGGAAAGATTTTCGTTGGTAGCCACAACAAGACGTACATCGATGGGAATATCTTTGGTGCTACCTAGTTTCTTAATTTTCCGCTCCTGGATAACCCGCAGTAGCTTTATCTGATTTTCGTAAGAAAGGTTACCAATTTCATCCAGAAATAACGTTCCGCCGTTGGCCGTCTCAAAACTACCGGTTTTATCGTTCAGCGCACCCGTAAATGAGCCCTTTACGTGTCCAAATAATTCCGATCCGGCTAAATCTTTTGGTAAAGCACCACAATCAATAGCGACAAAGGGCTTTCCTTTTCGCTTGCTGTAGTTATGTATCTCATTCGCCACAAATTCTTTTCCGGTCCCGGTCTCGCCCTGAATAATCACCGACATATCAGTGGGAGCAATCAGACGAATATGTTGCATGACTTGCCGCGACTGAGGGCTTTCGCCCGTAACAAACCGCGCTACTTTAGGAGCCTTCTCTGTTTTAGCCTTAGATTTCTTACTGGCTATTGCCTGCTTGATAGTAAGCAGAATCTCATCGGGGTACAATGGCTTGGTGACATAATCGTAAGCACCTAGCTTAATTGCTTTTACCGCTATTTTTACGTCAGAATAGCCCGTAATTACAATAATAGCCGCTTTAGGGTTGGTAATTTTAATTCGAGGGATTAATTCTATCCCCGTAGTATCGGGTAACTTAAAATCACAGAGTATCAGATTATATGCTTCTTTCTTAGTAGCATCCAGTGCCTCATCTCCAGTGCTGGCGGTGGCTGTTTCAAATCCGTTTTTAGCTAAGAATTTATCAAGTAGCAACCTGATATCCTGATCATCATCAACTATTAAAACTTTACTCATTGAGTAGGTTAGAAAAATCGTTCGTAATTAAAAAAAATGGAAATATGCTCCGCTAAGATAGCTATTTTTCCTATCTAGTAATAATTCAAAAACAAAGGCAATTGTTTAAAGAAGTGAATTATAGATTCAATTCGGATAGTATTTGTGAAATATTTTCTCGGCTGAAGGGCTTCGCTATAAAGTGATCAAACTGCTGACCTTGCTTCTTTATTTGCTCTAATATACTTCCGTGCGCACTGATCATTACTATTTTAGCATGTTGCTGCTGTTCTTTAATAAGAGGGATTATATGATGGCCTAGGCCATCAGGGAGGTTTAAATCAAGAAAGACCAAATCGAAGGGTTGCTCATTAGATATTTTCTGTATTCCATCATCTAGTGTATGGACATAGTCAGTCTGATAGCCCATCTGAGACAGCAAAGTAGCGAGCAAAAAACATATTTCTTCCTCATCATCAAGTATCAAAATTCGCTTCTCTTTCATCTATCTATTGGGCAGTTACTATATGGTTTAGCGCGAACAAAGGAGTTTAAACAACAATACAAGGATAAAAATTATGCCAAGAAGACACTATGTTTGATACATAATAACCTGAATAAAGGATTTAGCTGCCCTGAGCAAGTTTTTTGATTAAATGCAAAAAAGGAAAATTTATGATACGAAACAGATATATTTTATGCTGATGCTTTCTGTCTACAATAGTTGGGGAAAAAATTCTATTGATTTGGTTATATGTTCATTGTAAAACTGTTAACCATGAGCAAAGCGCTATTTATTACATTCTGGTTACTTTCTTCGTTATGGCCCAAAGAACCAAATGAATTTTTATTTTTGCTACTGGCTATCAACTCACAACCATTATGAAAACACAGAATTATAATCCTAGTCCTTGGGAACAAACCTTTGCTCAAATTATCGCCGACTTAAAAGATAATATACAAAGCCAGCTCTCGGAGGCTAAAATTGTGGAAGTGCAAGCAGAGCTAGAAGCTGATAACCCTTCGGTGTATTTTAACCTGGAAGATAATGACGGCGACTCGCACGAGATTGTAGTTCGAGTGATTCAACGTATTGACTAGACTTAACAAGCTTCATTGGTATGTCACGGTTATCGCTCACGGCTAAGGAGCTTCAGTATCTTACTGATACTGATTTTCTGTTGACTAAAGTGGTTATCAACCAAAAGGTTAACCGCCTGTTAACTGCTACTCAAGCCCAGCTAAAAGCGTACATTCAAGATAAATCTCCGGCTTTCCCCAAAACCGTACTGATCCGAGGTGGCAAAATCTCGCAAGGTGAAAGTTATCGTAATTTGCCTTATCAGGTGCTAGACTATCCACGTAGATTAAGTCAAGGCGATATTTTCAGCATACGCACTATGGTATGGTGGGGCCACGAATTGAGTATCACCTGGCATTTGGCCGGGGAGTCTCTAACGCACTTAAACCCTCAATTAAAGAATCAACTATCTCTAATGAAACGCTGGAACTGGCAGGTATGCGTAGGTGACGATCCGTGGCAGTATTATCAGCTTCCTTCTTACTACCAACCCGCCTCAAGTTTTGAAGCAAATACGTGGAAATTGTGGCTGGAGAAACGAGCATTTTGCAAGTTTGCTGTTTTTTTTTCATTTTCTGACTGGGACGAGCTTCCGCAAGAGGCTGTTACTTTTTTAGACCAAGTTGTGACATTACTGGACTTATAGCGTTATATATATAAACCAAGCAATTTCAATGAGATATCTACTTTTTTACCTGACCTTTTTCTTGACTATTCCTGTAACTTTTGCCCAGGATCGTGTTACCCCAATTGATAGCCTTCGCGGACGAGGAGAACTGGTTGACGGCGAACGAGAAGGTCGTTGGCTCTTCTTTGATCAACGTGGCCAAGTAGTACAACGTGGCGAGTTTGAAGAGGGGAAACAGGAAGGCCGTTGGCAGTTTTTTAATAATTACGGCGGACTATTAGGTGTGGGCAATTATGGTAACGGAGAGCCTAACGGCGAATGGAAGTTCTACTTTATTAATGGGCAACTTAAATCAGTTAGCCACTTCAAGAATGGGATTCGCGATAGTACGTACCAAGAGTATCATTATAATGGAAAAAAGAGTGTAGAAGGCCAATACCAAAGTGGCGTAGAAGCCGGAGTGTGGAAAAACTATTATGAATCGGGGAGGATATACTCCGCCGGGAAGTACCAAAACGGATTAAAAGATGATCTGTGGAGATACTACAGCGAAACCGGTACCCTAGCCGCTGAAGGTAGTTATAAACTAGGATTGGAAGATGGACAATGGTTCAAGTATCATAGCAATGGGCAGTTAGAATCGGTTGGCTCATTCATAATGGGCGAAGAAGATGGGCTGTGGGGCTTATTTTATATTAACGGTCAACTGATGCAAGAAGAATCCTGGGAAGTTGGATTACTCAAAACCGTTAGTAAGTTTTATACCATCACCGGAGATTCACTGGCTAGTGGTAGCTTAGAGAACGGCTATGGCGAACGGCTTACCTACTACCCTACCGGAGAATTAGAGTCTAAAGGAATTTATCAGAACGGGCTACCTTACGGTAAATGGATATATTATTTTAAAAGTGGCCCCGAACGGAGTAAAGGCAATATGCTCAATGGCTTCCGTGAGGGTGAATGGATGCTGTACTACGACAATGGAAACATAGAATCTAAAGGTTCTTATGAACGAGGAGAAAAATCCGGGAACTGGATCTATTACAGCCGTTCGGGCAAAGTAATAGAAAAAGTTAACCACAAAGTTGATAATGCGGTTGCCAATGAGTCGTAATTTCTCATTGACTACTGATTGGCAAGCTTAAGGCACTGCTGTTTCTTTCTCTTCCGTAGCGATATAAGGAATATTATTATCCTGGATGAGCCGGTTGTAAGCTGGAATATCTTCGTTCACCAGTTGCCGAATCTCTGACTGCCGAGTTTGCCACTCGTTCATCATATCGGTAAAACGCTGCTTCTGCCCATTAGTCACGGGTGGAACCGAAGCGTCAATAGTGTTCTTCAAATGCTTTAAATGCGTATCTAGTTGGTTAGGGAAGTTAATAACGTCTTGAAAGGTCTTTTGCTCCAATTGTACCAGCTTGCCTTCCAGTTCATCTACCGTTTCCATAATTTCTTCCCCAGCTTCCACCACTTCAGCATTAAGCTCTTCATCACCCAATCGTTCGTTCATGCTTTTTACCAACGCTCGCACGTCCTGCATCTTCCGCACCGACTGATATAAGTCTCTCACCGACTGATCTAATGTTTTCAAATGCTGCTCTTTTTCGGTCAACTGAGATTCAGTGACTGACACTCGGGGGTCCATCACTACCTCAAACGATTGGGTCAACGTATCTTCTTGGTAAGCTAATCGTACTTGATAGGTGCCCGGCATCACGCGATAGCTTTGCATCCCCTGGAACGGCATTAGCCCCTTCACTTCCTTATAGTCGTTTTGGTAGAGATTCCACACCCACTGGTTTAGTCCAGCTTCCTTCGTTAGCTTCTCCGGTTCTTTTTCCGCCTTGCTAGTATACGCCCGAATTACTGAATCTTGCTCGTTCAGAATTTCAAGGGTTAGCGCAACCGAATCATCTTCGGGCACTTCGCTTAAATAGTAATAAATAGCCGCTCCGTTAATCGGGTTTTCGCCTAACGCCACCGCCGTAGTGTCTCGGCTACCGTCGGTCTTATAAGTATCGCGCGGTTGAAACAAGAAAGTGCTGGCATCTTTGATATCTTCGTTGAGTTGATGCAAGGGAGTAAGATCATCTAGAATCCAGAAAGCCCGCCCCTGAGTAGCCGCTATTAAATCGTTTTGATGTACTTTCAGATCGGTAATCGGCACCACCGGAAGGTTTAATTGAAAAGGTTGCCACTGTTGTCCGCCATCAAACGAAGCGTACAATCCGGTTTCGGTTCCGGCGTATAGCAAATCTTTTCTTTCGGGGTCTTCCCGCACCACCCGCACAAAAGCTTCCTCCTCAATTCCATTGACCAAACGAGTCCAGGAGTCACCGTAGTCGGTGGTCTTTAAGATATGGGGAGTGAAATCATTAAACTTATAGCGAGTAACTGCTAAATAAGCCGTACCTGGTTCGTGGGGCGATACTTCAATGGTGTTGATAAGAGCTTCCCCCACTCCACTCGGCGTTACGTTTTGCCAGCTTTGTCCGCCATCCTTCGTAACGTGGACCAGTCCATCGTCGCTACCTGCCCAAAGAGTATTAGCTTCGTGAGGCGATTCCGCCAGATAGGCAATGGTATGGTACACTTCGCCACCGGCTCCCTCTTTAGTAATTGGCCCTCCTCCGTAGTCCAGCGTTGCGGTGTCTTCTTTCGTTAAGTCCGGGCTGATTTCCTTCCACTGGTTGCCTCGGTTAGAGGATTTCAACACTACGTTTCCCGCGTGGTAAATCACCGACGGATCGTGTTGAGAAACTAGAATAGGGGCGTTCCAATTGAAGCGGTACTTTACATCGGCGGGTTTAGAACCCAGCCCCTGAAAAGCATAAGCCATCACATCGCGGGTTTCATTGCGATTAGCATCGTACTCTGAAATTATGCCTTGGTAGCAACCCGCGTAAATATGTTCGGGGTTATTCGGATCAAAGGCCACAAAGGCACTTTCACAGCCCCCTACCCGAGAGAAATCCTCCCAGTAAATACCATCTTTGTTGGTGCGGCTGGGAATAGCAACGGTAGAGTTATCCTGCTGACCGCCGTACACGTAGTAAGGGAACCGATTGTCCACGCTGACCCGATAAAACTGAGCGGTCGGCTGGTTTTGTTGGGTTGACCAACTTTTCCCTCCATCGGATGAAATATTGGCTCCACCATCATTCGCATTAACCATATAGTCCGGCTGGTCGGGATTGATCCACAAATCATGGTTATCGCCGTGGGGAGTAGGTACTTGTTCAAAAGACTTTCCTCCGTCGATAGATTTCATAAACGGAGCATTGAGAACGTATACTGTGTTTTCATTGGTAGGATGAGCGAAGACATGCATGTAGTACCAGGAACGAGCGCGTAACACGCGGCCTTCGTTAATCAGCTTCCAGGAACTTCCAGCATCGTCGGAACGATACAGACCACCTTGCTCCGACTCAATGATAGCCCAAACCCGGTCGGGGTTGGCCGGAGAGACGGTAATCCCAATTTTTCCCATAATTGAATCCGGCAAACCAGTAGTAAGTTGCTTCCAATTTTCACCGCCATCGGTCGTTTTGTAAATTCTACTACCTTCACCACCACTACGGATTTTCCAGGGAGTACGCTGGTGATCCCAAAAAGCCGCGTAAAGTACTCGAGGATTAGTTGTATCCATACTAAGATCACAGGCTCCACTATTTTCGTCTACGTATAATACTTTTTCCCAGCTTTCTCCACCGTCTTTTGTACGGTAAACTCCTCGCTCTTCGGTAGGTGCCCATGGGCTACCCTGCGCGGCCACGTAGGCCACGTCAGAATTTTCGGGATGGATACGTACTTTAGAAATCTGCCGGGTCTTCGCTAATCCGACGTTTTCCCAGGTTCTACCTGCGTCGGTAGATTTGTATACACCATCGCCGTGGGAAGTTTTTACTCCTCTTACTGGCGCTTCTCCCATACCTACGTAGAGTACGTTAGGGTCACTTTCACTAACCGTTACCGAACCGACTGATCCGGTTTTGAAGAATCCATCCGATACATTTTTCCAGCTATGCCCAGCGTTAGTCGTTTTCCAGACTCCCCCACCGGTAGCTCCGAAGTAATAAACTTGAGGTTGTCCAACTACTCCGGTAGCCGTAGTAGAGCGTCCGCCTCTAAATGGCCCAATATTTCGCCATCGTAAAGCATCGTAGTATTTTTCATCAAACTGAACGCTGGCTTCGGTAGATTTAGATCTTTTTTGAGCGTTAATGTGGTAGATTCCTGAAAGAGAAATAGATAGGATAAGTAGTAGGCGTAGCAACATACAAAAGAAAGGTTGGGTGTATAGAATAATCCAATCCCAAAGTATTAGTTCTTCCCTAAATTACCAATCATTTGTTAGATATTGTTAGAAGACGGTTCGCCTGCTATTTCAGGATTGTACTTGATACCACCAAATCCGTACAAGAAGAGGGTTCGCGAATATCGAAATACAAATGGTAATGACAGTAGTACCACTGCCGGAACAGTAGTAATATAAACGATCAATTCTGGGTCTCCGAAAAAGTTATAAAGAATAAACGCGGTGCCCAGCAGTATCGCCATAGTGAATGCGTAGCTGACGTACATAGCACCAAAGAAAAAACCAGGTTCTCGCTCGTACTGTTCACCACAGTGAGGACAGTTCTTGTAAGTATCCGTAAACTTAGTTGGTTTTTGAAAGAATGAATAACGAAAAATATCTCCGGTGCGGCAGCGGGGGCACTTATGATGGAGAATGGCGGATCCGACGGATTTTCTTTGCATTAGCCGAACGACTTTTTTTATACCAAAAAAATGCAATAGCTCCAATCAGCAGATACGGAGCGACAAATAAATACAAGATACCAAAATTGAGACCAGAAGCCAATGCGGTTTCACCGTAGCTCACATTGTTTTCTACCGTAGCACGACACATAGCACACTGCGCTAACAATGACTGAGCTGATCCAGCTATTAGAATAACTGCTATTGTAAGAAACTTGATAAATTGTACCATGATATTTTTAAAACGTGGTAGACCAGTTTTCAGTTCTTTAAATTAACCATAATAAGAGCTAATCATCAAGTAAACAAAGACTCTGGTTACCGATACGTACAACCAAAACTGATAGGCAAATTTTACAATTCTAAGTGCTTATCAATTTTTCGCTAATAGCGTAGTGAAGTGCTAACAAAATTAGTGGTACTACTACAATAGCCAGATCAATATGAGAAAGCAGAATAATCATATAAACGATTCTCATAAAACCAAAATCCGCTAGCTCTGTCGCCGAAGCCGCCTCATAATCATCTTTAGTAGAATCAGCTACTCCGTGATAAATCACTCAGGAAGTGATAACAATACTCCCAACGCAAAAGCTACTTACATTACGAGGGGCACAGTAGGTTATGCTTCGGGAAAAGAGTTGGAAGAAACCAAAGTCAAAATACAAACGTTATCTGGGGAAATTAATGACTAATATCAATGAGTGTCAAAACCCAATCGTATCCTACGCTCCTCACCAATCGTCGGGCGATCAATATACTATCCATCGCCATTCCGGTAGCCGTTGCCCTGCTGATCGGCATTCGGCAGAAAGTACCGCTCGGCGAATGGACTACTGCTTTACCACATGCGATTGGTATTATTAATGCAGCTACCTCGTTACTACTCATTGCCGCGGTAGTGGCCATCAAGCAGCAGAAGGTAGAATTGCACCGCAAGCTAATGACAACCACTTTTGCACTGGGGGTTATTTTCTTGGTAACCTACATTGTTTATCATATTTCTAATCCTTCCACAGCCTACGGTGGTGAAGGAGCTATACGATATCTTTACTATTTTCTACTGATTTCGCATATATTACTATCTATTGTAGTGGTACGCTACGTGCTATTAGCCATGTACTACGCGCTTAATAATCAGTTTAGCGAACATCGGAGGATTGTTAAGTTAGCGTTTCCTATTTGGCTCTACGTATCCGTCACTGGCGTAGCGGTATACCTAATGATTAGCCCGTATTATTGATTGAATGCTGGATAGTATCCGGTATGGTGGTGCGCTATATCTGCTACCCGTTTAATAGATATCGATAGAAGTAGCCGAGTTTAACGCAGCATTCAGATGAGGAAGAAAATATACCCACTCCCCTTCTACTTGCATTTTAGTAGAGGAAAAAAGTAGTAGGGCTACTACTAACGGAATAGCGACTGAAAGCACTCCAATAATGATAAGATAACGGTTATCCTGCGCGGTCTTCGGCATGATCCTCGTTGGTATTGGTACTGTATTCTAAAACTCGAATCTCGGCGATAAGTCGGTCTACTTCGGCGGGGTCAGTTCCTTGGTAGTAGCCTCGTATCTGTCCCAGCCGATCTACCAGCACAAATGTTTCGTATAAAGGAATATCAGTTCGGGGCAATACTAACTCGCACTGAAGAAATGAGGGGTACTGACGCTCAGTTCCTTCCAGTAACAACCAATTAAGCTGACTAGGTTGGTACTTCTCGGATACTACTGTCAATGAAGGTGAATCCGGACTGGCAATTAAAATAATCTGCGGTGGGGCCTGGTTTTCTAAAACTCCTTGCACGCGAGCCAACTCTTCCAGTATGTTTACGCAAGTGTATTCGCAATCAGTTGGAAGCACGTATACTATCTGCACAGCATCAATAAATTGATGAGATGGAGGCTGAAGTTGGGGGTCAGCTACATCTGATGTCAACAGTGGTTTCACCCGATGGGCTGCCTGACTAGACTTGCAAGCTGTAAGTGAGTCAATACCATTCTCGTAGAAGACAGGAACGGCGTAGTGACTAGTGCTGAACAACTCAAAGAAGAGTATAAAAAAAATCGGTATTGCCAGCAGGATGATTAGCAAACCGATTTTCCGAGTTTTTTGCATAAGTTTCTGGTCTAGGCAGTATAGACCAAGTATTTATTGATATTGTTTTAGAATTTCAGTTCGAAGACAGAGGAACCTTCAGCTAGCAGCGCAATAACCAACCAAATTACAAAGATCGTTGGAATAGCAATTGACCAAATAAGCGTTTTAACTTCGCCTTTGAGGTGCATAAATTCCGCTACAATGTAAAATGCTTTTACCAACGTAAGGGCTACAAATGTAAAATATAAGAGTGGCCCTCGGGGAAGAATGTACGCTAGAGCAAATTCTATAGCTGTTACAATAGCCAGAATTCCGGCAATGCGCCATAACTGATTAATTTTCTTTTGATCTTTCGGTTGAACATTAACCGTAGTAGCTTCATCTAATTGTGCCATGAGTTATTGAATCAGTGTTGTCAAATCAGGTAAAAGAAAGTAAATACAAATACCCACACTAGGTCCACAAAGTGCCAGTATAATCCAACTTTTTCTACCATTTCGTAGTGGCCTCGGCGCTCAAAAACTCCTACGGTAGCTTGATAGAAGATTAGAAAGTTAAGCATTACTCCACTAAATACATGGAACCCGTGAAAGCCCGTAATAAAGAAAAATAAGTCGGCAAATAGTGGGGGGCCGTATTGGTTTTGAGTAAGATTGGCTCCGTAGAATATAGAACCATCGGGCATCATACCGCCCTCATCGGTTCCATGAATAAAGTGCGACCATTCCCATGCTTGACAACCCAAAAAAGCAACTCCGCCCACAAGTGTCCACAACATCCATTTGGTTACATCCTTTTTATCCATCCGGTGCCCAGCCTCAACTGCTAACACCATAGTAACGCTGCTTAAAATCAGAATAAATGTCATGATACCCACAAAAACCAGTGGGAGAGACACTCCGTGTAGCAGTGGCACTGCATCGAAGACTTTCTCTGGAATGGGCCAGTACTCTTGAGAAAAAACAAAATCTTCTACTTCACCTTTATACGCAGGCCAAGCATAGCGAATCATTCCGTAGGAAATAAGCAGCGATGAAAAAGTGAACGCATCAGATAACAAGAAGAACCACATCATAAGCTTGCCGTAGCTGGCTTTCAGAGGAGCCATTCCGCCGTTCCAGACGCTACCTGTGGTTGTTTCTTCTACCGATGTTGTAGTAGTTGACATAAGTTTATAGTTGATTCAGAAATGAAATCCGTATAATGATTGTACTTGCTAGTTAACGATTGAGCAGCAAAAATAGAAATAAATACAGCCAAAGTCCATCTAAAAAATGCCAATAGGTTACACACATCTCCATAGCATCCATTTGCTTGCTGTGTACCTTATAGCGAAAAGCTTTCACCACTATTACAATCAAGAAAATTAAAGCACTTACAATATGTACTCCGTGGACTCCGCTTAACACATACACAAACGAACCAGCTGGGTTTCCAACAAAGAATACTTCCATGTTTACTAATGCTTCCCAAGCCATAAACTGCCCTACCAAAAAGGCTACGCCTAAGCCTAACGTAACAAGTAAAGCTACGCGAAGCTGAGCAATCTGATCGCGCTTGGCAGCAATGTACGCCCAATGCATGGTAATGCTGCTTGCGAAGATTATTCCTGCAGTTGTCCAGAATAACGGTGGTAGCTCAAAATCTAACCAGTTTCCCTCGGAGCGCCGCACAATGTAAGCACTAGTGAAAGCCGCAAAAATCATTACTACCGTTACGATAAATAACCAAAGCGCAAATTTCTGCGGATGCATGGATAAGATCGGCTGTGGCTCTTCACGTAAACTAATCTGATCTATTTCTTTTTCTATATCTAATGACTTTTCCATCCTTCTTCCCTTAAACTTTATCTAATAAATAAGCAATCTGCACTACTGGCAGATAAATAAAAGAGCCAAACATAATTTGTAAAGCTACTTTACGAGAACCATCCATCATTAATCGGAAGGTTTGCCCCAAAAATAACACACCACACACCGTGGCTACAATAGCTGAGTCTACTCCAGTGATTCCAAATTTAAGAGGCAGCAGCCCCAATGGTATCAGAAACAATGTGTAGGTCATAATCTGCACTGCCGACTGAACGGTTTTCCCTCCTTTAGAAGGTAGAAGTTTGAATCCCGCTTTGCTATAATCTTCATCGGCTACCCAAGCAATGGCCCAGAAATGAGGAAATTGCCAAATAAACTGGATAGCAAAGATGATAAGCGCTTCGTGCGTAATTGTTCCGGTGACTGCTGTCCAACCTAGCAGAGGAGGCAGTGCCCCCGGAATAGCTCCTACTAGCACGGCGATAGGACCAACTCGCTTAAGTGGGGTGTATACAAAACTATACAGTACGAAGGACAAAAAAGCTAGTCCGGTAGTTAATGGATTGGTGAACTGAGCTAGCAGCAACATACCAGCACTGCCGGTTACTAATGCTACTCCCACTGCTTCCGAAGTGCTTATCCTTTCGGTAGGTAGCGGACGGTTCTTCGTACGAGACATCAACTTATCGTAATTCTGCTCAATGATCTGATTTACCGTTGATGATGCCCCAGAAAGTAAAAAGCCACCTGCTAGTAGAATAGCTAACTGCACCCAATCTACACTACCCAGCGTCGCCAAAACGAAGCCAAAACCTGACGAAAACGCTACCAACATTGATAAGCGGACTTTCAACAGTTCGGTATAGCTACGTAGCTTTTCGCTCCAAATATCAGTTGCTTCAACTCTCTTAGTAGCTTGCATATTCCTGGGTTTCCTTGGTTACATTTGGTTGGACGAACTGGCCCAAATTTAGTTTCATTAGCAAAAATAATTGAATCCCAAAGGCTACGGTAGCCAACAATAAATGTACTGGTTGCGCTACTCTAGGAATTCCAAAATAAGCCATAATTCCGCCGGAAATAACTTCCATACCAATAATTACTACTAATACCAAACTCCACTTCGTTAAGTTTCCCCTAAGACCGAAACGTTGAAACAAAGTAGCCGCCAACCACAAATGAGCCGCAATTACAATAAACGATAGTGATCGGTGTAAAGTAAAAATACTTCCTAGAGATTCTATCCATTTCTGCCGTCGATCCCCCCCTAGTTCTTTAGCTATAATATCTACCGATTCTCGCACTTGGGTGCCAAGCAAAATTTGCCCTAGCGTAAGAAGCAGCAATACTACCAGTAATGTGTTGAGTGATGTCAACTCTTTCTTAGGTAGGATATCTTCATTAGATAATGCTGGTGGTTGGGCGCGGAAAGCAACGTAGATAAGTAGACTTACGATAACCAAGGCCAGCAGCATATGAAAGGTAATCATGCCGGAGAGTAGGTTTGTAGAAACGACAATTGAGCCGATCCAACCCTGAAACCCGACCAAAATTACCGCAGCGAATGATACCCAAACCAAGCTACGGTCGGACTGCCAGTATTTCAAGGATGCCAAGAATGTAGCAAAGATGAGTAACCCAATAACAGCTCCTATCAGACGATTTACGTATTCTATCCAAGTTTTAGAAGCGTTAAAGTCTTCCTCAACTAAAATAGATTTATCGTTCTTAATTCGATTGGCTAAGTCACTGAATCCCAATGACTCAAGATAGGCAGTAAATCTGCTATTTTTCTCAGCTCTTTGTTGAGCATAGACTTCCTTATAGTTTTGAGGAAGTTGGGATACCTCGGTGGGAGGCACCCAACTATTAAAGCATTTAGGCCAATCTGGACAACCCATGCCCGAACCAGTACTGCGAACAATACCTCCTACCAAAATTAGCAGGTAAACCGCTACCAGCGTAGCGATACTAAGCTTGGGTAGTAATCTACTTGGCGTGGGGTTCATCCATCTTTTCGGTCTTCTCACCTTCTCGTTCAATACCGATCGATTCATTTTCATAAGGCAGATTAGACTCAGGAGTCTCAGAGAACGGAACCGTCTGCGGAATATAGTCTTCAGGAGCGCCGGGCTTACTATAGTCATAAGGCCATCGGTACACCGTAGGAATTTCTCCGGGCCAGTTTCCGTGCCCAGGATTACGAGGGGTGGTCCACTCCAATGTATTTGATTTCCACGGGTTCAGCGGTGCTAACCGGCCTCGGAAAATACTATTGAAGAAGTTATAAGCAAAAACTAACTGTCCGAAGAAAGTTAAGATCGCGGCAATACTGATGAACATATTCAAATCAGTGAACGCCCCAAATGGATCGAAGGTAGTGAACGAATAATAACGACGAGGGAAACCTGCGATACCGATGTAGTGCATTGGAAAGAATACCAGATATATTCCCGCGAAAGTTAACCAGAAGTGAACGTAGCCTAAACCTTTGTCCATCATCCTACCGAACATTTTCGGGAACCAGTGATAGACCCCGGCCATCAGTCCGAAGAATGAGGCACTACCCATTACTAAGTGAAAGTGGGCTACTACGAAATATGTATCGTGGAGCTGAATATCGATAGCGGAGTTCCCTAAGAATATTCCCGTCAGACCACCCGATATAAACACCGATACTAGTCCAATGGAAAACATCATTGCAGTAGTAAAACGAATGTTTCCCTTCCAGAGCGTAGTCAGATAGTTAAATACTTTCACAGCAGAAGGTACCGCAATAATTAGCGTCAGAAACATGAAGATAGAACCTAAAAACGGATTCAATCCTGAGACGAACATATGATGCGCCCAAACTACAAACGATAGAATGGTAATACCTAACATGGAACCTATCATGGCTCGGTAACCAAAAATAGGTTTACGAGAGTTGGTGGCGATAATTTCAGAAGTAATTCCCAATGCTGGAAGTAGTACAATGTATACTTCGGGGTGACCTAAGAACCAGAATAAATGCTGATACAGAATTGGACTACCACCTATATTAGGCAAAGCTTCACCATTGATAAATATCTCGGACAAGTAAAAGCTTGTACCAAAGCTTCGGTCAAAAACCAAAAGAAGCGCAGCAGCTACTAACACTGGAAATGATAGTAGTCCGATGATCGCCGTTAAGAAGAATGCCCAGATGGTTAGTGGCAATCTAGCAAACGACATTCCTTTGGTTCGCAAGTTAATAATCGTGGTAATATAGTTAATCCCTCCTAGCAAAGTAGAAGCGATAAAGAATACCATTGCTACCAACCACAGCGTCATTCCCATTCCTGAACCTTGAATGGCTTGGGGCAGTGCGCTTAATGGTGGATAAACAACCCAACCACCCGCTGCTGGACCAGTTTCTAGAAACAGCGAAGAAAGCATAATCACACTGGCTAAGAAAAAGAACCAGTACGACAGCATATTCATAAAACCGGAGGCCATATCTCGGGCACCGATTTGTAAAGGAATTAAGAAATTACTGAATGTACCACTCAAACCGGCGGTTAGCACAAAGAATACCATAATAGTACCGTGCATAGTAACTAAAGCCAGATAAAATTCAGGGTCAAGGCTGCCGGTTTCAGAAATCCAACCTCCTAAAAATGGTTTTAGAAAACTCATATCCATCTCGGGAAAGCCGAGTTGTAATCGGAAGATAATAGATAATAAGCCCCCTAAGAATGCCCAAAGAATACCACTAATTAGGTACTGCTTGGCAATCATTTTATGATCTTGACTGAATATGTAGGTAGTAATAAAATTACCGTGGTGGTGCTCTTCCTCATGCACGTGATCGTGCTCTACTGCGTGTTCAATATTTGCCGTTGCCATAACCTTTTTAATTATACGCTTTCTCTTAATTAATCTTCTCTGCTTCTACTTTGTTTTGTTCTTCTATACCTGCGCTCACCATTGCTAGGTCTTTTAAATCGCTCGGTACTTTTGCCAGATAATCGGGGTTGCCTTGCAACCAAGGTTTTCTCTCTGCTTTCCACGCTTCGTAATCTTCCGGTTCGTCTACAACAAACCGTAGTCGCATTGAAAAATGCGCTCGTCCGCAGACTTCCGTACAAAAAACGTTATAGTTGAAATCAGGATCACCCAGCTCTTCTCGCATCTCCTCCGTTGTTTTAGTAGCAGTAAACCAAAAGCGCGTTGGCATTCCGGGTACTGCATCTTGCTTCAATCTGAACTCAGGAATATACACGCTATGCAAGACATCTCTCGCTCTAATTTTAAGCAATACCGGTTTACCTTTGGGTACGTGAAATTCGCCGGAAGACACGGTGAGATCGTCAAAAGAGGCTTTGTCGGTAAAGTCCATTCCCCAGATGTTTTGGGCATCAATCAGACGATAGTCATACTCTCCCAACTGCTCATCGGTTCCCGGATAGCGAACTGTCCAAGCAAACTGATATCCCATTATTTCAATAATCTCTGAATCGTCCGGGGCTTTAGCTGTAATATCAGTCCAGGCTTTCCAGCCGGAGAAGACCAAAACAGCAAGCACAATAGCTGGAATTACTGTCCAGACAACTTCTAATTTGCTATTATCAGGATAAAATAAAGCTTTGCTCGTTTCTTTATACTGATAACGATATGAGAAGTAGAACAGCAAGATATGCGTTAGGATAAAGATAAAACCAGTAACGGCCATCGTAATCCAAAACAACCGGTCGGTAACTACTCCGTGCTCGGAAGCTACTGCCGGATCGTACTTATCAAACTCAGCTATAGAGTACCAGGTCATAAGCCCTCCCATAACCACAAGAAAAACCATAAACAGCATAGCATTTACCTTATTTCCGGTAGAGGCATACTTTTTATCGGTACCGCGCGCAACATTCAATAATTTTAATATCCTCAAAACAGTAAAGAGGATTACTAAAAATAGAACTACTCCAACTGCTATCAAAAACTGAGTCATATCTGTAGATTTATCTATCTATTAAGTGTGATGATGTAAACTTTCTTGCAACATCGGGTGGTTACGAGCCACCAAAGGTGCTTTTGCTAGGTTGCCCAGTACTACAAATAGGAAAGCGGATAAATAAATCATAGCCAACCCTATTTCCAGAATACCAAAACTTCCATTTTCTTTGAGAACTCCAGGAGTTACCATTAAGTAAAAATCCAGCCAGTGCCCAACTAGCACTACCACGCAAACGACCTTAATAATTATCGTATGTCGCTTGGAATCCCTCGTCATAAAAACCAGGAAGGGGAAGAAGAAGTTCATGATAAGATTGATGAAAAAGATAGGTGAATAGTAGTCGCTACTCAATCTTTCTACGAAGTAAATTGTTTCTTCAGGAATGTTGGCATAGTAGATTAAAAGGAACTGACTAAACCATATGTATGTCCAGAAAATACTGAAGGCAAAAACGAATTTTCCCAAGTCGTGCAGATGGCTAGAATTGATTATCGTCAGATAACCAGCCTCCCGTAATAAAACCACCATCAGTGTGATTGCGGCAAGTCCTGATACAAACCAACTGGCAAAAACATACCATCCAAACATGGTACTAAACCAGTGAGTATCAATAGATAAAACCCAGTCCCAAGCTGAGGTAGAAGAAGTTACGGCAAATATGATAATGAAGATTGTTGAGTATTTTACCATTTTATGAAAGTGCCCTACTCCTCCCAGCTTATCTTCGGCTAGCGATTCTTTGCGAATGTAGCGGTACATCATGTACCAGAGCGCAAAGTAAAGTATCATTCTACCCAGATAGAACGGAATGTTTAAATAGGCCTGCTTTCCGGCGATGATATAATCGTAACGAGGGTCACTCTCATCGTATAGGTAACTGTGGGTCCAGTGAAATAAATTACTATGCGCTAACCAAGCTACTACAAAAACTACCAGCATCAATACCCCGGCGTACGGTAACCAAGCTCCAAATGCTTCGGGAATACGTTTGATTGAAGCCGACCAACCTGCTTGAGCCGCGTATTGAAAGGCAACGAAAAACAAGCCAATTACTGCTAACCCAGTGAAGTACACGTTGTTTATCCACAGGTTAGTAAAGAGTCGTTCGTACCAATGGAATTCGCCGTGACCTTCTCCACCGTGAGCTCCTTCGGCTGCAGCTCCGGCAACTTCAGCTTCGTGACCATGACCACCGCCCCAAATCATAAGATAGAGCACGCCTATTATAAATAAGACCGCTCCAACTACTCCAATAATTGTGAGTTGTTTTTTGATACCGCTGGTAAACTGGAAGTATTCTTCCTGTACATTTTCCGTAGTTGAATGAGTCGCCATGCGTTTATTTTAGTCGATTACTGTTGTTGCAAAGTTTGTACGTACCGCACAATTTTCCATCGTTCGGCAATATCCATTTGGGAACCGTGAGCGTTCATTCGCCCTCTTCCCCAAGTAATTGTATGAAATATGTGCCCTTCGGTCATATCTACGTATCGTCCTTTATTGTATGCCGGAACTCCCAGGTATACCTTTCCAACCGGCCCATCGCCCTGACCGGCTCCACCGTGGCAGGGATAGCAAAACTTTGTATATAATGTTCGCCCTTCGGCTAACACCGCTTCGGTAGAGTCTATGGGGTTCTTCAGCATTCGTGCAGCTAACTCAATACTATCTGCTGGAATACGGTAGGGTAAAAAATCATTGGGGTTCCGACGAACCGTATTGGCCGGTGGAACTCTTGAATTCATCTGATACGGATTATAAGGGTTGGAGTTATAGAACTCTCCTACTCCGTTATCTAATGAGCTTAACCAAGCACCTTCGTCAGTATCTGTAATCTGAGTAAGTGGCTCGTAGGGTGTTGAGTGGTACATTTGCGGAGCGTACTCTAAACCCTGAAAATCGCCTTTAGCTCCACAGCCAGCTAAGGCTACAATCAGAATAAGTAAGAAACTCGCCGTACGACAGTAGTTTAAGTATCGCTTCATATTTCTAATTCTGCTTTTCATTTACTTCTATAGCACCCGCGTTTACCAACGTTTGCTTGATTTCGGCAGTATCAATGCTATTCTTAGCCAAGTTAATAGCCATAATATATTTGTCATCAGTAGCTCTAAGGTCAAATATTTTTGCTTTTCCGTAGGGGCGCAGATCACTGATAATCATGAATGTACCGACCATCCCCAAAGCAGATAATAGCACCGTCAGTTCAAAGGTCACCGGAAAAAATGTAGGAATAGACGTAAAATCTTTTCCCCCAATGATCATTGGCCAGTCAATACCCATCATATAAAATTGCATAAGCAGTGCCAGGGAAGTGCCAAGTATTCCAAATAGAAAGGCAGCAATAGGCAACTTAGATCGTTTGTACCCAAGAGCATCGCCTAAACCATGTACGGGGAACGGGGTATAACATTCATGAATACGAATACCTGATTCGCGCACTTTCGTTACTGCATTCAGCAATACGTCGTCGTCATCAAATACACCAACCAAAAATTTATTTCCTACGGTCATAGTATTAGTTAGTTTTTTGAAGTGGTAGGGGTCATTTCCTCTGCTGTCTGAGTGGTTGTCTGCGACTCCCGCATCGTAGGTTGCTTTTCTCCGGTAGCCTTAAGAATACTCTTTACTTCGGCCATATTTATCACTGGGAAAAACTTAGCAAAAAGGAAAAAGAATGTAAAGAATAAACCGATAGTGAAGATAAAATCTCCCAGGTCGTAAATAGTAGGCTGGAACATCGCCCAAGATGAAGGCAAATAATCGCGGTGCAACGAGGTTACAATAATTACGAATCGCTCAAACCACATTCCAATATTCACTACAATGGAAAGAATGAAAGTAGCTACTATGCTAGTTCTAATCTTTTTAATCCAGAATAGCTGAGGTGATACTACATTACAAGTCATCATTGTCCAGTACGCCCACCAATATGGCCCGGTTGCCCGATTTAAAAACGCGTACTGCTCGTACTCAACTCCCGAGTACCAAGCCATAAATAACTCAGTGATGTAAGCAACCCCAACAATTGATCCGGTTACGATGATGATAATATTCATCATCTCAATGTGATTAATCGTAATGTAATCTTCCAGTTTATAAACCTTACGGGTAATCAGCATTAGCGTAAGTACCATCGCAAAGCCCGAAAAGATGGCTCCTGCTACAAAATAAGGCGGAAAAATAGTAGTGTGCCAACCCGGAATCACGGAAGTTGCAAAGTCGAAAGATACAATGGTGTGTACCGAAAGCACCAGTGGAGTAGCTAAACCAGCTAAGATTAAAGCAACTGCCTCGT
>CAKZPJ010000849.1 GCA_937138955.1 uncultured Flammeovirgaceae bacterium
GGCGAATGTAGTAGGCATTGATCAGTCGGAAGAAATGATCCAGCAGGCGCAACAGCAGTACCCCGCCCTTTCGTTTCAGGTGCAAGATGCAACGCAACTTAATAATTTGCCCCAGTTCGATGCTGTCTTTTCTAACGCTACATTGCACTGGATACTAGATGCACCAGCAGTACTGAAGAAGATCTATCAGCACTTAAAACTGGGTGGTCGATTTGTGGCTGAGTTGGGTGGTAAAGGTAATATTGCCCAGATTATTACTGCTCTTAACCAACAGCGAATGAAGCTAGGTTACTCTTCTATTAACAGTAGTGAGCAGTGGTTTTTTCCGTCGGTAGGAGAGTACAGCAGTTTTTTAGAATCAGCAGGTTTTGAGGTTCGGCAAGTTTCTTACTTTCACCGCGACACTCCTTTAGCCGAAGATGGGATTAAAATTTGGATAAGAATGTTTGCAGAACGTTGGCTAAGAGATGTTGAATCTGAACATTGGGATGCACTGTTAGCAGCAACACAAGAGTCGCTCCTCTCAACATTATGGCGCGAAGAAAATTGGTATGCTGATTACAAGCGCTTAAGAGTTTTAGCAGTAAAGGTTTGAAGAATGAATATGACAGTGCAAAAGACAATGGTTCCGGTTGAGGATATTATTAATGCGGCGCGCAGACTAAAAGGTATTGTCCAGCATACGCCATTTATGCTCAGTTTAAATCTTTCGGAGCAATATAACGCTCAAATTCACCTCAAACGAGAGGATTTGCAAGTAGTACGTTCCTACAAAATTCGGGGAGCATATAATAAAATCGC
The DNA here is from genome assembly GCA_937138955.1 of uncultured Flammeovirgaceae bacterium. Classification (GTDB taxonomy): domain Bacteria; phylum Bacteroidota; class Bacteroidia; order Cytophagales; family Cyclobacteriaceae; genus Tunicatimonas. Next base: position 802 of record CAKZPJ010000849.1, read on the forward strand.
CAGCCTGTCTCGCCAAACTATGGCCAACGGGGTGGTTTGCGCTAGCGCGGGCAATCATGCCCAAGGGGTAGCTTACGCCTGTCAACGATTGGGTATTCACGGCTATATCTATATGCCTAGCCCAACTCCTAAACAGAAAGTGAAACAGGTAAAAATGTTTGGGAAAGACGCAGTAGAAATTATTCTGGTCGGCGATACTTTTGATAATGCCTGCGCTGAAGCACTAAAATTTAGTGAGCAGCAAAAAGCCCCCTTCATTCCGCCCTTCGATGATAAAAAAGTGATTGAAGGGCAAGGCACCGTTGGCTATGAGATATTGCTAGACTCTCATGAGCCAATTGACTATCTGTTCTTGCCGATCGGTGGTGGAGGACTATCAGCTGGAGTAGGTAGCTACTTTAAACAGATTAGTCCGGCTACAAAAATTATCGGAATTGAGCCTCAGGGCGCTCCCGCCATGAAAACGTCATTTGACGAGGGAAAGCTAGTGACGTTGCCAAAGATTAATAAGTTTGTGGATGGGGCAGCGGTTCAGCGAGTCGGTGAGTTAACTTTTTCTATTTGTAAAGAAGTGTTGGACGAAGTGGCACTAGTGCCCGAGGGTCAGGTCTGCGATACAATTTTAAAGCTTTATAATGAAGAAGCGATTGTGGTGGAGCCAGCCGGAGCTTTATCAGTAGGAGTGTTAGAGCAATATCGTGAAGAGATTAAAGGGAAAAATGTGGTCTGCATTGTTAGTGGTGGAAATAATGACATCACCCGGATGGAGGAAATCAAAGAGCAGGCTCTGCTATTTAGAGGTTTAAAGCACTACTTTATCATCCAGTTCCCGCAGCGAGCGGGTGCGCTCAAGGAGTTTGTAGCCGATGTAATGGGGCCGAATGACGACATCTCTCACTTTGAATATACCAAGAAAACCAGCCGAGAGAAAGGCCCGGCTCTAGTAGGGATTGAACTTCAATCGCCCGAAGACTTTGATCCATTACTGAAAAGAATGAAAGAGAGAGGTATCGCTTACGAACTACTCAACGACAAGTTTGAGTTCTTTAACTTCTTGATTTGAGATCAATAGCCAGGGGTGGGGAACTTGGTGCAAGATAATTGTCAAGAATTAGATTCTATTCGACTGATATCTCTAATACTAGAAAACAAAAAAAGCCCCACAATTGCTTGCGGGGCTAGAGGCGTATAGTGTAGTAGTTTTTACTTTTTTATTATTGACCAGCCGAAACGCTAGCTTCTTCTTTAGCAGCGTGCATCGCTTGCACAATGCTGCTGTAGCGCTGCTTAATTTCACTATCATTAGCTACAGCCTTTTTCACTTTCGAGTAAGACTTAGCACCTAATACTCGCTTAATCATAGTCTTGTAAGCTTCAGTAAATTCTGAAGTTCGCTTACTCTTCATGCTATTAACGGCATCAATAAAAGTCTTCTCGGCATCGTTTGCGGGAGTTTCACCACCAGCTAATGCATTATACCGATTCTTGATAGCAGAGTCTTGAGATTCAACATAAGTAGTTACTTGACCTGACAGCTCTGATTGAAACAAATCTAGTGTTTCCTGTACGACTGCATACTTATAAAGTTCATCATTAGTTATTTCATCCTGGGCAAACACAGGCTTGGCTAACAACGCACATAGGAAGAAAGATGCTAAAAATAATTTTTTCATTTCAGTAGAAATTTAGATAAACGTATAGTTATTCTGATAATAAAAGTGATTTAAACAAGAAAGAACGGGGAAATAAGGCAGACTTGCAAGTTTTTCAGCAAATAAATTCACAAAACGCCTATTTCTATTCTCTTTCTAACAGAAAAAGCGTTACATAATAGGCTAATTACAATTAAACCCTACAATTATATAAGAAATTGCATTGTTATAAAAGTACGAAAGATGTAATAAATAACCATGAACCATAGTTTAATTTTACCGAAGACGACTAGATGTTAGTATTTAGATCAAATACCCTGACATTATGTCATTATTGTCAGTAGTTTTTCTAACTTTACAGTCTTGTGTTAATCTAAAGATTATCAAATAAGTATGAATCAGATTATTGAGGGATTAGATATTCTTACCCCAGAAGTAAAGCAGGAAGATCAGTGCGCGGTAAAAACTACTATTGAACAGGATACTGGAAAACAGCGAAAGTTATACGTAGAAAGTTACGGTTGTCAAATGAATTTCTCTGATAGTGAGATTGTGACATCTATCATGCAGCAGCATGGCTTTGATACCACTGATATTTTTGAAAAAGCGGATGTTATTTTCTTAAACACCTGCTCTATTCGCGATAAAGCCGAGCAAACTGTGCGAAAGCGATTGAAGCAATTCAATGCGTTAAAAGAAGAAAAACCATCACTGCTGGTTGGAGTGCTGGGCTGCATGGCGGAACGGCTTAAAAGTCAACTACTGGAAGAAGAGCAAATTGTGGATCTGGTAGCAGGGCCGGATGCTTACCGCGATTTACCTAATTTAGTAAAGCAGGTTGACGATGGTTCTAAATCAGTAAATACCTTTTTATCTCGGGAAGAAACCTATGCTGACATCAATCCGGTTCGGTTAAATTCTAATGGAGTAACCGCTTTTGTGTCTATCATGCGAGGCTGTGATAATATGTGTTCGTTTTGCGTAGTGCCTTTCACTCGGGGGCGAGAGCGAAGCCGCGATCCGCACTCTATTGTCCGCGAAGCCCAGGATTTATTTGGTAAAGGTTATCGAGAAGTGACCCTGCTTGGTCAGAATGTAGATTCCTATAAATGGTCGGATAATACCGAGCTGAAGGGAAAAGCGCAGATCGAGCGAGCCGGAGAATCTGATATAGTTACCTTTGCTAATCTACTGGAAATGGTAGCTCAGGTGCATCCTGATTTACGAATTCGATTCTCTACGTCTCATCCAAAAGATATTACTGACGAGGTGCTTCATACGATGAAGCAATACGATAATATCTGTAAGTATATTCATCTACCCGCGCAAAGTGGTAGTAGCCGAGTGCTGGAATTAATGAATCGTACTTACTCTCGTGAGTGGTACTTAGATCGGGTAGATGCAATTCGGCGAATATTAGGCGAGGATTGTGGCATTTCTTCCGATATGATCGCGGGCTTCTGTGCGGAAACCGAAGAAGAACACCAGGAAACGCTTACGCTGATGGACTACGTACGCTACGATTTCTCGTATATGTTCTACTATTCCGAACGCCCCGGCACCTTAGCCGCTCGGAAATACGAAGACGATATTCCGCTGGAAGTAAAGAAGCGACGGTTGCGAGAGATTATTGAAAAGCAACAGGCCATTTCCTTGCAGCGCAATCAACGCGATGTAGGTAAAACGTTTAAGGTATTAGTAGAAGGCTTCTCCAAGCGTTCTGATGAAGATTTGCAGGGTAGAAACAGCGCCAATAAAGTAATTGTATTTCCAAAGAAGCATTACCAGAAGGGTGAATACGTACAAGTACGAGTGCATAATTGCACCGCTGCTACACTTTTAGGGGAAGCTATAGATTAGACAGTAGATCATTTTATGTTAGATCAATCCGAACTTAGAGCCATTAAACAGCGATTTGGGATTATTGGTAATTCCCAACGGCTGAACTATGCCCTGACGGTAGCGGCGCAGGTGGCTCCCACCGATATGACCGTGCTTATTACCGGCGAAAGCGGTAGTGGTAAAGAATCGTTTTCAAAAATTATTCATCAACTCAGTATCCGTAAACACGGGCAGTTTATTGCTATTAACTGCGGAGCTATTCCCGAAGGAACCATCGATTCCGAACTATTTGGGCACGAAAAAGGGGCTTTTACCGGTGCTCTGGATGCTCGCAAAGGTTACTTTGAGGTAACTAACGGTGGCACCATCTTTCTCGATGAAATCGGGGAAATGCCATTAGGGACCCAGTCGCGCTTGTTGCGGGTGTTGGAGTACGGTGAGTTCATTCGGGTGGGATCATCCAAGGTGCAGAAAACCGACGTGCGGATTGTTGCTGCTACTAATGTGAATCTACTGGAGGCGGTGCAAAAAGGTAAATTTCGGGAAGATTTATATTATCGGCTTAATTCTGTTCCGATTTATGTGCCTCCATTGCGGGAACGGGGTGACGATATTGCATTATTGTTCCGTAAGTTTGCTACCGATTTTGCCGAGCGTAACCGTACCAAGCCTATTCAACTCCAGCCCGATGCTAAAGCCGTGCTGCTGGAGTATCGTTTTCCGGGTAATATTCGGGAACTTAAAAATTTTGTAGAGCGAATGTCGCTGTTGACTGAAGAGCGGGAAATTGATGCAAATATCCTTCGGCAATTTTTGCCACCTACCCAATCTTCGTTACCCGCCCTTTATCGGCAAGAGTCAGGACGAGAAAACTTTAGCGAGCGAGACTTACTGTACAAAGTGCTGTTTGAAATGCGGCACGACCTTACCGAGCTAAAGAAGCTAGTGTTGCGCATGTTACAAGACGAAAACTTTGACTCTCGCGTTATAAGAGAACATCAAGATTTGTTTAATGGTGTGCATAGCGACTTGCGAGGAGCTGAAAAATATCCAGGGTTCGGTAATCAGCCAGTTACTACTGACCAATTTAAACGAGAGTTTGAAGATTCAGTAGCTCCAAGCCTGCTGATTAAGAACGGTACCAAAAGTAAAAGCAAAAGCGAAGAGTCGGTAGTAGACTATTCTAATATAGAAGATATTTCACCGGAAGCGGAGGAAGAAGATGATCTTTCGTTGGAAAACAAGGAGCGAGAAATGATTAGGAAGGCCCTAAAGCGGCACGGGCAAAAGCGAAAGTACGCGGCTCAAGATCTGGGAATTTCGGAGCGAACGCTCTATCGTAAGATTAAGCAGTATGAAATTGATGAGCAGTAAAGGGCATAGTCCACAGACTACAGTCCAAAGACGACGGTGGAGGGTAGAGAGTAAAAGATTGATGAAGCTGATTGAACGGCTAATCGCTTACCGCCAACCTTTAATTTTTAACCCTCAACCCTTCACTGTTTATCATTTTCTGTGGACTATCGACCGTCGATTGTGGACTAATATAGTAACTCTGGTAATATTCGTTGGCTTCTCTGGCTGTGGGGTGTACACATTTACCGGAGCTTCTCTCGGGCCAGAAGTAAAAACAATCTCTATTGATAATTTTTACAATGATGCTGGTAATGGTCCGCCCAATATGAGCCAAGTGTTTACCGAAGAAATCAGAGATTACTATCAGGCTAACACCAATCTGGCTTTAGTACAGGAAAATGGCGATCTGTTGCTGGAAGGAGCTATTACGCGCTATGAATTTGTTCCCGTAGCCCCTCGAGCTTCTGGTAGCAATGAAGTAGCTGATGTGGCTGGTTTAGTCCGTTTAAACATTACCGTAACCGCTTCGTATGTAAATACGTACGATGATGAGTTTAATTTTGAAAATAAAAGCTTTACCTTTTTCGCTGATTTTAGTTCCGATCGCGACCCTTCTTCAGTAGAAGATGACCTTATTACCGAAATTACCGATCAAATTATTTTCGATATATTTGCGGCAACAGTTGCTAATTGGTAAAATCAATATAAAAGTAAAGTGGCTCAATTGTTAAATGGTTAATAGTTTATTACTATTAATTTTCAATTGCGCCCGACGCTCGGTTCATTGCTAACCGTTCATTGTATATTATTTTGTAGCTAACCACCATTATGGAAGTCTTACCTGATAAACTACTGCGGATACTGTCCGATCCCAAAAGCATTTCGCCCGATGATCAAGATACGCTAGAAAAAGCTATTGCTGAGTATCCTTACTTTCAGTTAGCCCGCACGTTGCTCGCCAAAGCCAAGCACGATCAGCAAGCTTCTGATGCTTACGAAAGTTTGGGAAATGCTGCCATTTATGCTCCTGATCGACGGCACTTGCGAAAAGTATTTTATGAAGATATCCATATTGATTGGCAACCAATAGAGACAGAACTAACCGAACATATTTCAGCCAAATCAGAAACGGAAGTAGCGGAAGAAAGCCTGCCAATAGAAGATCCAATTACAGATCATTCAACCCCTGTTACAGAATCGACAAAAGCTTCAGAAGAACCCAGTTCGGATGAACCCGGTTTGGATGAACCCAGTTCGGATGAACCCAGTTCGGATGAGCCTGAAGTAGATAGCTTTGAACCAAATACCACTCAAGTAATTGACTCTGAGACAAACAATTCAAAATCAGAGGTAGAAAAATCAGGGGTGGCCAACCACGATGAGGAGGAAGAGATTGTATATCAGGAACTAGAAGAAAACCTTCGAAAACTTCGGCAAGCGAAAGAAGAGGCTCAGCAGGAAGAAGCGGATAAAAAAAAAATAGTGGGCGAAACTAGAGTAGCTTCAGAGACTCACCATACTGAGGTTTCTGCTCAGTCTCCTCTATTAATAGATTATTTGCACGGTATTGAACCCGTTTCATCTGAACGTTTAGGCATTCATCAGCAGCAGCAAAATGAACTAATTAACAAATTTGTTAATTCTGATACCAATAGTGTAGGTCGGCTTCGCCCAAACTCACCGGATAATGTAGCTGAGGCTTCGGATTTATCAGAGAAAAGTGCTACATACGATGGTGGGTTAGTCACTGAAAACTTGGCCGAGATCATGCTGAAACAGGGGAAGAAAGGGAAAGCAATTAAAATCTATCAGCAGTTAATGTTGAAATTCCCTGATAAAAAGCCGTATTTTGCGGAAAAAATAGAAAAGCTAAACGAAATATAGATGTTCACATTTGTTATAACCCTCACCATCATTGTTGCCGTACTTTTGGTTTTAGTAGTACTCGCTCAGAATTCCAAAGGGGGCGGATTATCCAGCCAGTTTGGCGGATCAGGTTCTTCTACGCAGATGATTGGGGTAAAGCGTACCGCCGATTTTCTGGAAAAATCCACCTGGGCCTTAGCCATTGCTCTTATGGTACTAGCATTATCTTCTAGCTTTCTGCTCGATAATCAGACTTCGGAAACAGGTTTTACCAGCCCTAATATTGAGAGTGCTCAAGACCGAATTGCTCCTCCCACTTTAGGAACCGATGTTCCTGCCACGGGAGATACTGATGCATCAGATCTAGAAGGTCTTACCGAACCAGATTCAACTAATGAATAATGATTGGACTGGCATTATGCACTAATCATTAGTCATTAATACTATGCCGCTTTTCCGATGTGTTGAACGAGCATCCGTTTAGCAATGGGGAGTAGGGTAGCCTTTAGCGGATAAGTTTCTTGGGAAATAGCCAAATAGGTAGCTGGATTGGGCAGTTCTTGATTAGAAATAATGAGATTTCTTTTAATCTGCTCAAACGAATTGCTTAGGCTCCAACTAACTTCATCTAGCTGCTGGGTGCGAATAGTCCGGTAGGCTTCTTCGGCCTGATAAGTAACCGTGATCTTATAATGATAGATGTAGACTGCACCCTGCGCATGAGTTGAAAGTAACAAGTACCCCTCATTCTTGTACAGTGGCATAATCCCTACCGATTCAATACTGATACTCTGGGCAATATCTTCGTAAATTTCTGCTCCTTCCTCGACTCGTTCTTTAAAATGAGGCAAAGAAAAGTTGACAATTTCTTCCAACGTGCTCATTAACTCACTATCCTGAACCATCTTACGATAGTGGATTTTTAGCTTCTCAAAATCGGCCCTCGATACTTCCTTAGGAAAATTCTCATAGATCAACTGCTTGTTCTTTTGTAGCGCAGTCAAATTATTGTAATGGAAAACCAAATCTGACATAAATGGGTATAGCTCCCGGTCAGTAAATCGGTTTTTAATTTTTTGCATATACGCGAGTAGTACGTATTTCTTATATTCAAAATCTACTAGATCACGGGTAAGCCAGTCTTGATGAAGGGTATCCATAAATGAGTGGTTTGTTTTGCGACAAAAGATAAAGATTCGGAACTAATCATACAAACGTGCAACTTTGTCAGTGACAGCTTTTTCTGACACACGTAATAAAAGTAACAAGTCTGCAATTTTGGCAGGGATAGTCCGCTAAACATACCATTAAAACGCTTGGCATAAGAACTGTATTATAGTTAATGAGTCGCTAGAACTTAGTGGCTTTCTATCAACATAGTTAAATCTAATCAAAACAGTTTAAAAACATGTCACAAGTGAACATTACACCATTAGCTGACCGCGTTCTAGTTGAACCTGCGGCGGCTGAAGAAAAAACTGCCTCGGGCATCATTATTCCTGATACTGCCAAAGAAAAACCTCAGAAGGGATCAATCGTTGCGATTGGCAACGGAAAGAAAGATGAGCCTCTTACCGTAAAAGTAGGTGACCAAGTACTTTACGGAAAGTATGCGGGTACTGAAATCACAGTAGAAGGAAAAGACTACTTGATGATGCGAGAGTCTGACATCTTCGCAATTGTTTAATTAACTAACAGAACCTGAAAATCTAAAAAAACTAGAATTATGGCTAAAGAAATATTTTTTGACACAAAAGCCCGCGATAAAGTAAAAAAAGGGGTGGATACCCTAGCAAACGCGGTAAAAGTTACCTTAGGACCTAAGGGACGTAACGTAGTAATTGATAAAAAATTCGGTGCTCCTACCGTAACCAAAGATGGTGTTTCAGTTGCGAAAGAAATTGAACTGAAAGATGCTATTGAGAACATGGGAGCTCAGCTAGTGAAAGAAGTTGCTTCCAAAACAGCCGACAGTGCCGGTGATGGTACTACCACAGCTACTGTACTTGCACAAGCAATCTTCGCGCACGGTATAAAAAACGTAGCAGCGGGTGCGAACCCAATGGACTTAAAGCGTGGTATTGAAAAGGCAGTTGAAGCGGTAGTAGGTGCTTTAGGCGAGCAGTCTAAAACTATTGACAGCTCTAACGAAATTACCCAAGTAGCTTCTATCTCGGCTAACAATGATGCTGAAATCGGCCAAATGATCGCTAACGCGATGGAAAAAGTCGGTAAAGACGGTGTAATTACTGTAGAGGAAGCTAAAGGTACCGAAACTGAGGTGAAACTCGTAGAAGGTATGCAATTTGACCGCGGGTATCTTTCCCCTTACTTCGTAACGAATACGGAGCGAATGGAAGCTGAGTTGGAAAATCCTTACATCCTGATTTATGATAAGAAGGTGTCAGCGATGAAAGAATTACTTCCGGTACTGGAAGGTGTGGCTCAGACTGGTAAGCCTCTATTGATTATTGCGGAAGATGTAGAAGGCGAAGCCCTGGCTACTTTGGTAGTAAACAAAATCCGAGGATCGCTGAAAATTGCGGCAGTGAAAGCTCCTGGCTTTGGCGACCGTCGTAAAGCCATGTTAGAAGACATCGCTGTTCTAACTGGTGGTACTGTGATCTCAGAAGAGCGCGGTTACAAGTTGGAGAACGCTACCCTAGATTATTTAGGTACTGCGGAGAAAATCAACATCGATAAGGATAATACTACCGTTGTAAACGGTGCGGGTG
>CAKZPJ010000850.1 GCA_937138955.1 uncultured Flammeovirgaceae bacterium
TAAGAAACAAGAAGAGTTATCTCAAACAGCTTCTAAGTTACTTGCCGGTGATGTACCTTGCTGATAAGCTTCCCAACGGTTATCTAATTCAACCTTCTCTTCCTCGGTTAGTACTGGATTACTCTCCCCGTGTTGGTACAGCAAAAAGTCGACATAATCGGATACTTACTTCTTTAGATTATCGGGTAGACTATCTATTTTCTCCTCAAGTGCTACATTTTTCATCGTTTTATATCTTTACTCTAATGTAAGAATAATTCTGCTATACTGATACAGTTACTACCAACAGCTGTATGGCTGTTACAGTAGGACTGGTAGCTTTATGGCACATTGTATTAACGCTATATGCCTCCTAAAATAGTGATTATTCTTTTGAGCATCAGCTCGCCTTGCTTATTACAGGAAGAGGCTACTCTACAGCTATATATTTGCACTCACAGTGTAGCAATACTATCGCTGGAGGCAAATTAACGTCTGACTGGCTTTACATCACCAAACTCGTAACCGAAGGGAGTAAAGCTCAGTTTCATCAGTTTGAAGTGCTGTAGACCAAAAGGGATGCCGATGATAGTGATACAGAGTACCAAGCCCAGAATCAGGTGAGTAAGAGTAATCCAGATACCGCCAATCAGAATCCAGATAACGTTCAGAATCGTAGAAATACCTGAGCCTCGGTTGGGGGCATCTTTCACATCATTACCGAAGGGAAAGAGGCTAGCCCCGGCCAATTTAAACGACTGTATTCCAAAGGGTATTCCAATAATAGTCAGGCACATTAATAGTCCAGAGATCAAGTATTCGAGGGCAATAATGAATCCTCCTAAAATTATCCAAAGTAAATTTCCAATAAAGCTCATGTAGGTGTGGTAGTTGAGGTAATAGTCTCTATTGTTTACGGCAGAAATTGAAGAATTGTTGGATTAAACTATTCAAAGAAAGAATAGTTAACATACGGGCTTAAAATACCAGTATTACAAATCAGTGGCTAAGTCCTGAATGTGGGATATTTCAGTATCAGCAGCAAAACCTAATTGTTCAGGGATAGTGCCTCGGTTGATCCAGACGGTAGTAAAGCCAAAGGATTTGGCTCCGGCTGCGTCCCAGGGATTAGAAGTTACGAAGGCGATTTGTTTGGGTGGTATTTGCAAAGCATCTACCGCTAGTTGGTACACCGGCGGCACGGTTTTAAAAGTTTGTAGCGTATCGGTACTTAGTACTGCTTCCAGGTAACTGCCTAGTTGGTTATATTGTACAGCTCGTTCTAAAAAAGCCGGATCAGCGTTGGATAAAACAGCCAGTCGGTGCGTTTGAGACAATCGTTGCAAAGTATCCGTTACCTCTGGATAGGCTTTCAGTATCCCGTAGCGTTGTAGTAAGTCGGTACAAATCTTATCGGTGAGTTTCACGTTGGCTAGCTGGCAAGCATAAGTTAGTGCCTCTCGAGTAACTTGCGAGAAGGGGACGTAGCGTTGCATCAGTGCCCGCAGCCAAGTATACTCTAGCTGTTTCCGTCGCCAAGTAGCACTAATCGCCTCGGCTTGGTCACCAAAATAGTGAGTTAGCCGTACATCCAGCGAGTTAACATTGAACAGCGTGCCGTAGGCATCAAAGACGAAGGAGTTAATCTTATCCATTATTACTAAGTGATCGGTACAGCTTGGTTGAAGAAACGCAATACTAGTATCAAATCAAAGTTGCCCTTACACTTGTAGTTACCAACGCCCGGCTGCTTATGGCGGTAGAATTTAGGCCATGCATAACCATCTTTCTGTATAAGTAACATCAACTACTGCCTATGTAGTTTTTCTGCTAAGAATGGTAAGATTGAAAAGCAGGTTGGGTTTATATTGTGCGTGTTAAGAGGCAGGATTCATTACGCTTATGAATGCGTAAAACATGGTCTACTTCAGCCTTTAGCATAAAAAGATGGAAGAATCAATATTATGTTCTAAGTGTAGTACGCCGTTGGGTGCCGAGGATGTCTTTTGTCCCAATTGTGGTTATCCCGAAAAGGCCGACCAATCGAAGCGGGATAAGTACAAGTATCGGATTAAGATCAAGCAAGATGTAGTAGACGATGCTAAGAAGAAGCTGAAGAGTGTGAAAGTTGTGCTATACATTATTATCGCCTCAAATGTTCTTTTTGGTCTGTCCTACTTGTCTGAAGAAGCAACCTTCGTTGACGGAATAAGCAGTTTGGTTGCGGCTCTAATATTTGTTGGGTGTTTAGTATGGGTGAACAAAAAACCCTTGGTTGGCATACTGGCAGCCTTTGCCTTATGGATACTGCTCCAATTGTCGGTAGTACTGGTAGACCCCGCCCTACTCTTCCAAGGACTCTTTGTCAAAATTATCTTTATTGTAATATTTATTAAGGGGATCAGTTCAGCGAAGGATTATCAGGAGTACTCTACCCAGTTAAAAGAAATGAATGCTAATTGAGGCTTCTAGTCAGGAAGCCTGCCCAAATTGCGGAAGCTGGCAGGCTATTAATTTCAATTTCTGCGGACAATGCGGTCAGCGAAACCCTTCGTTGCTTAAAAAAGCGGTAAAAAACGATCAGAAATATCGACGCCATCTCAGGTACCTCTCGGTTTACGCTATTCTTTCTATTGTCCTCTTACTGGTTGCTGCCTTCACGGAAGACTCTCTAAAAATTCTAATTATCTGGACAGTGACATTCGCTATTATTGACCTGCTCTTCGCGTACCTACAACCAGCTGTTTGGACACTCTTTTTCTCAAGAAAGATAGAGCTCAAACCTCTCATTTTAATCGTGGTAATTGGTGTCGTTACCGGGTTTCTCGTTTTCTTATCGATGGGTAGTCTCAATTTGATGCTATTCGAGGAAAGCTATACCTCTCTACCTCTGTTCGAAGATACAGATAATCCGCTATTGTTGCACTTACTCATTATTGCCGTGTGTCCCGCCATTTTTTAAGAGCTATCGTTCCGAGGATTCGTTTTTACCAATCTAGACCAAATTGCCGGGCGCAAATCGGCAATATGGGGTTCAGCGTTCTTATTTGGTTTGGTTCATTTCTCACTGCTCAGTCTGGTTTGGCTTGTTCCCTTCGGACTCGTTCTTGCGTACTTTAGAAGCCGGTACTCAACGTTGGTTTACGGTATCGTTGGACACTTCACTCATAATGCCACTTCTATACTGCTTGAGTACTACGGAATTTATTAGTGACTATTATAATCAATGCTGAAATAATAGCCTGAGCCATAACCATATATTCTTCATACCTTTCATAGAAGAATAAGTATTACTTACGCTCATGTACTCCAATACTAAAGTCTGGCTTCTTTTTCATTCTAGCGAAGAAAGCGTAATTTAAGCCAGATGAACGTAGCCTGATTTTCATTTGGACCAACTTAAGATATTATTCGATGCGCTGATTGTGCCGCCTAACGAACGGTTTGGCTTGGTGTGGGAGGAAGGCGCCCACCCTGAAACGGTGGTAGAAATGGCCAAGCAGATGTTTCCTGCCTTAAAACCGCTGCCTTCCCTAGATATTGCGGGTAACAAGGAATCGCCCATTCACTATATTATTGAAGGGGACAACTACCACACGCTTTCGGCACTGACTATTACCCACGCTCAGCGGGTAGACGTTATCTACATTGATCCACCCTATAATACAGGAAATCCGCATTTAACCTACCACGATAATCGTAAGGATAAGTCTTCTGTTAATCGGCACAGTAAGTGGCTCAACTTTATGTACCACCGCTTACAGTTGGCGCAAGAGCTACTCACCGATGATGGAGTACTCCTTATCTCAATTGATGATCGGGAAATGGCGCATCTAAAACTCTTGTGCGACGGTTTGTTTGGCTCCGATAATTTTATTGGAAATTTCGTGTGGGTCAATCGCACCACTCCCAACGATGCGGCCAATAAGTTTGCTACCGACCATGAGTACATTTTAGTTTATGCCAAAGACCGGGCAAACTTTCAACTGAAAGGAGTACCCAAAGACTTTAGTAAATACGTTAACCGGGATGATGATCCGAATGGACCTTGGATGCCGGATAATCCTTCGGCAGCATCAGGAACGGAGAAAGATCGCTTTCCTATAAAAAATCCGCATACGGGAGAAGTATATTATCCGCCCGATGGACGCTACTGGGCCTTTGCCAAACGGCGAGTGAAAGAATGGAAAAAGTCAGGCAAGCTGGTTTTTCCTAAAGAACAAGACCGACGCTTCCTGCTAAAGAAGTATCTATCGGAATTGAAGAGCGAGTACAATCCGGCTTCGTCAGTAATCAATAATGTGCTTACCAGCCATGGTACCAAGGAGCTAAAGCAAATTTTTGGCTCGGGTAGTCCTATTAAATATCCTAAGCCTACCACTTTACTGAAGTACATTTTAGGGCTGATTAACAAGCAAGAAGGAATATTTCTGGACTTTTTCGCCGGATCAGGCACTACCGGACAGGCCATTCTGGAGCTAAATCAAGAAGATGGCGGAAGACGGCAGTGTATTCTCTGCAACAACAACGAAAATGACTTATGCCGTAATGTTTTGCACCCTCGCCTACAGAAAATAAGTGAAGGATATACCGTAGATGCTACCCGAAGGGAAACGCTTTACGAACGTAAATTTACAGTTAATACACTTAATAAAGCCAGTACCTATTTACAAGAAATTAAGGCGATAAGTGAGCAATACCAAAATTCTTACGATGAACTTAAGCAGTCTTTAAAGGATAATATACTGCATTTAGAAGGAATTAAGAGAAAGCCAGTAACGATAGCGGGAATGAAAGCTTCGTTTAAGTACTTTCAGACGCAGTTTATTCCTCCGCAGGATACTCGAATTCGGCAGGCTTGCGCTCATTTGCTGTGTTTGCGGGAGCAAACCTTCGAGCCAATTAATATTACTTTACACTATCAGGTTTATAAAAACCAGCATCAAGTAACCACTATTTGCTTTGAAGAACCTTCTAGTTGGAAGCCACTGAAGAAAGTCTTACCCAAAGGCTTAAAAGTAAAATTTTATGTGTTCCGGGAGAATGATTATAACCTAGTAACTGACAACTTTTCAAAAGCTAAGGTGGAGTACGCTCCTGATAAAATAAAGCGATTGTTTACATCGTAAGCTTCCTACTACAATGGTTCAGCAACTGAGCAAAAGAAGCAGTTTCTTGAGAGACTATGAAATTTCAAGGAACCTCGTACCGTAAAGATCGGGCTTTTACTGATTTTGTTCATCGGCAAATTGCTCTCCCTCAAGTTTACCTTCCAATAAGTTGGGAACCCTTCCGGCTGAATAACGCTGAGAAAGAAGAACTGGATATTCAGCATGGCATTGATCGAGTGTTCAGTCAGCCCGATGGGAGTTTAGTAACGGTTCAGGAGCGTTTTCGAACGGGTCAATATGCTAACTATCAAGATATTACCTTTCGGTATCGGCGTGATCAGCATCCAAATATA
>CAKZPJ010000851.1 GCA_937138955.1 uncultured Flammeovirgaceae bacterium
GGCTTGGGTGATCTAATTACGAAAGAAACATTTAGCAACTTTGAGCTGGAGTTCGATTGGCGTATTTCGGAAGGTAGTAACAGTGGAGTAATATATTTGTCGCAAGAAAGCGATAAGTATAATAGTACCTATGAAACCGGTCCTGAGTACCAGCTTATTGATGATGAGAGCTACGGCACTATTCACAACATCACTTTAGAGAAAAGTCAAATGTCAGGGGCTAACTACGCACTGGATGACCCCCAAAATGTTCAATTAAACCCTTTGGGTGATTATAATCAGGGGAAAATTATCGTAGATAATGGCCATGTTGAACATTGGCTAAACGGTCAAAAAGTAGTAGAATATGACTTATGGACTGATGAATGGAACGCCCGAGTAGCCGAAACCAAGTTTAAAGATATGCCCGATTATGGTCAGTCAAAAGAAGGGCATATCGCACTGCAGGATCACGGAGACCCGGTTTGGTTCAAGAATATCCGTATCCGGCAGCTCTGAGTTTTAAATGCCATGATCTCCCGAACACTTATTTTTGTACCAACTGTAACTGCGTTAGCCTCTATTATCAATGATGAACAAGAAGGATCGCAGCCTATCCGAAATGTAATGGATCAGCAGGTTAACTGCTGGAACAAGGGAGATATTGATTGTTTCATGAAAAGCTATTGGCAGTCTGATTCGCTAATGTTTATCGGTCAATAGACTATAAATCGCAAAGCAGGTGAAATAGGCAGTCTTTTCACCCTTTTGTTTCGTAATATTGACGGTCAATAGGTTATTGTTCGAGATCATGCGAGCAGTAGCTCCTAATTTCAACTTCGTCACTCTTAAGAATATTCCACATTTTTTATGAACTTCTTCCGATTTCTCATTGCTACTACTTTTTTCGCTTACCTCGTTTTTGGATGCACCTCGCCGGAGAAAAGCACGGCAGATACCATATCCAGTGATTCATCCATGATTCCTGATGTTTCGGCTGAGTACCCTCCAATACTTCAGCAAGCATTAGAAGCTCATGGTGGCCTTGATCGTTGGAAATCGTTTGAGAAACTAGAATATGATGTCTACCGAGGGGAAGAACTAGTAGATCATCAACTAATTGCCCTGAATACCCGAAAGGTGCTCTTAAATAATGATCAGTACACCATTGGCTTTGACGGTCAGCAGGTCTGGGTTAGTCCTGATACATCCGCTTATCTGGGCTCATCAGCTCGTTTTTACCATAACTTACAGTTTTACTTCTTCGCCTTACCGTTTGTTCTGGCTGACCCGGGTATTAGTTACGAGCAACTGAAAGCCCGTGAATTTCAAGGGAAAATACACGATGGTTTGCGAATCACGTACCAATCTGACGTTGGCGATGCGGCTAATGATGAATATCATGCTTACTTTGACCAAGATACTCATCAATTGAGGGTACTTTTGTATACTGTCACCTATTTCTCACAGTCGCCTGCCGACCGATATAGTGCTCGGGTTTATGGCGAATGGCAAACCGTTAATGGGTTAGCAGTACCCTTACAAGTTACTTCTTACCGTTGGGAAAATGACTCACTGGGTGAACAGCGGGGGGTAACTGAATATCGCAATATTACCTTTGACGAAATTCCACCCGATCAGAGTATGTTTTTAATGCCTAGTCAAGCCACAGTGTCAGACCGTTAGCTAGAAACCTCTCAGGGAATTAAACCAAGGAATAGTTTGCAGATACATTGGCTGAGCCGCTTCTTGATGCGTAGGAGCTAAATCGTAAGGGAAATACAATACTTCAGCAGCTCCATTCTGTTGCATTACTTCAAACGTACTTTCCGATACCTCTGCCGAAACTATATCATCCTTAATATCGTGGAATAGTCGCAGCGGTGTTTGGGGTGCCCAATTGTGAACACTATTTTCTTCTAAAGCAGTTAAAAATTCGCTATCAGAATTGCTAAGTATATTAGCTATAAAGTCCGGCTGAAATAAATCGTTTAAAACAGTAGGTAACTGACTGTTAATGAATCCGGTGCTATTGCTACCATCAAATAAACTCGGAATCTGAGAGGCAAACGGCTCCTGAAAGAAATCCGTTAACGGCCGAGTCCAACCATTCGTTTGCTGATAGGCATACACCAAAAAAGCTAAGTTAACCGGAGCCGGATAGGTAGCCTGTTGTAGAACCATTTCCATACTCTGCCGGATGTTATATCCCCCGGCTCCAGCAGCAGTAGCCACCACCTCCGTACCAGGTAGCTCCTCAGGGTTTTCGTCTAGATACTTAAGCGTAGCTACCGCTACGTAGCCCCCCTGAGAATAGCCCGTTAAGAACAAATTATTACTGTAAGCAACTCTAAGTTCGGTTAGAAACTCTTTAGTAGCTTTGATCATATCTACCGAAGAATGCGCTGAAGATTCATAATCAAAATAAGGATGTACCAAATTACTAGATGCTCCAAACCCTAGGTAATCGGGAATAACACTCACAAAGCCAAAAGACGCAAACAGCTCAAATCCCGAAGCACTATTTTGACTAAAATTGAGATTAGACGGTGCCCTCTGATTCTCAGTAATAGTACCGTGCGCGCCCAGCATCAACGGAAATTGCTCGGTTCCCAGAGGTAGCGCTACTACGCCCGAAGCTTCTACTTGATTGCCCTGAAATTCGGTAAAATAAGTCAGCTTATAGAGTGTAAGACCATACTCAATTAAGTCCTGGTACTGACCGAAACCCGTAAAAGCGGCAAGAACCCTCAACTCTGGTCCTGAAAATGAAGCAACTTCCTCATATTCAGCTAAGTACTCATTAATTACTACTGGCTCATCATCTTCGGTTTGACAGGAAGATACAATGAGCAGTAGCATCAGTCCGAGGAAGAGCGAGCTAGTTGAATGAATTTTTCTTAACATAGTTCAAAAATAAAAAAGCACCGCTTTTGCGATGCTTTTTAGGTAATTATTTTTTAGTAAGCTCCTATCTCCCGCCGGAATCCGCTCCACTCAATTTGATTCTTAGAAGAAGAAGGCTCTAATCGGGCAGTTCCGTTTAAGAATAGCCCGTTCTCAATAA
>CAKZPJ010000852.1 GCA_937138955.1 uncultured Flammeovirgaceae bacterium
CGGGCTGCGGCGGTTAATATCGTACCCACGACTACCGGAGCGGCCAAAGCGGTAGGTTTAGTACTACCCGACCTGAAAGGAAAGTTAGATGGCAACGCGGTACGCGTACCGACTATTACGGGTTCGCTAACTGATCTTACCTGCTTAGTCAGTAAGGAAGTGACCAAAGAAGATGTAAATGCGGCCATGAAAGAAGCAGCGGATGGGTCGCTGAAAGGTATTCTGGAGTACACCGAAGATCCTCTGGTATCTTCCGACATTATTGGCAACCCGTATTCTTGCGTTTTTGACGCTGATTCAACTAACACTAACGGAAAACTGGTAAAAGTGCTAGGCTGGTACGATAACGAAGCCGGTTACTCCGCTCGTTCAGCCGACTTGATTGCCAAGGTTGGTGGAATGATGTAAAAGTAATTTTGTAGACAACTACATTAGCAAGCTGGATATCTCTGGCTTGCTATTTTTTTGTTGTCGGGAAATAGTACTTGTAGTTAATCTATTCCCAAACCTACTTCCTTAAAATCATAAAAGTAACACGGCGGTTTTTGCGGCGTTCTTCTTCAATAGCGTTACTGGTGAGGGGTTGCGTACCTCCGTATCCTTTGGCGGTAATTTGTTCGGCATTGGCTCCCTGTTGAATGAGGTAAGCCCGGACGGCTTCGGCTCGTTGACTAGATAGCTTCAGGTTTAGATCTGCTCGGCCTCGATTATCAGTATGACCGCCCACTTCAATGGCTACTTCGGGGTTTTCATCCAAAAAAATAACTACTTCATCCAACCGGTCGCTGGAGCCGGGGAGCATATCGGCGGTACCTCGGTCAAATAGAACATTTTCTAAATTAACGGTAGAACCTACCTCAATGGGAGTGAGTTGGTAATTGCGCTCCAGCGTACTTGCTTCAGCAGTTTCAGCCAGTAAAAGTCTATCTCGTTGGCGAATAAATCCTTCCGCTGTTACGGATAATTCGTAGTTATCATCCAGTGGTAACGAAATGCTAAATACGCCCTGAGAATCAGTCTGTAGGGTCTCAACTAAAGTAGTATCATTACGCACCGAACGGATAATTAATTCGGCGGTTAGCGGCTCTTGCGCTTTTTTATTAAGCACTTTTCCCTGAATAGTAGCCATTGGTATCTCGGGCTCTTCCTCTGGAATTTCTTCAATTACTTCGGGTTCAGGTTCAGTGATAGTTTCAGCTACGGGCGGAGCAGTTACCATCGGCTCTTCTTCCGGAATATCCAAGGTAGAATCTGCTTCGGCTAGCATTTCTTCATTTTCCGGATTAACTCTCACTTTTACTACATCGGCCATCCCGTCGCTATTCTGGGTAGACGATAAGTAGGCAAAATCACCGTTCTGTGGAATACTATAGTATAATTCGGTTCCGGGAGTATTCACCGACGCGCCTAAGTTTTTAGGATTTGACCAACTTCGCCAAGAGTCATCTAACCGTACCGACATAAAAACATCGCGACTGCCAAAACCCTCGTAACCGTTGCTCGCGAAAAAAAGTGTTTTTCCATCAGGCGCCAAAAAGGGAGTCATTTCTTGATACGCAGTATTCACATCGTTACCTAAGTTTTTAGGTTCCGACCAAGAACCATCGCTCTGCCGAAACAAAACGTATAAGTCTTCGGCTCCGCGCGAGTCGTAGGATTGTAATGCAGTGAGCATAATTTGACCGCTAGCGTGTAAAGAACCACTTTGGTGCTTAGACTTGGTGTAGAAATAAGGAATCTTCACGGCTTGAGGAGTATTCCATTGGCTTTTTTGACCACTAGTCGTAGAAATCCCCTGGGTAGTCGGTTTATTATTTCTGTCGAGATAGTGCCCATGAATATAAGCAGTTTGTTCGTTAGCGAAACCAATAATTCCGTTATAAAAGCGGTTATTGATAGTTTTCCCTCCGTGCGTAGCTTCTCCCCATTGCCCGTCTGCTTGTAAATCGCTGTACCAAATATCACCCGAATCGGTTACACCACCTACGTTCTGAGGATGGTACTGACGGACAAAATACAACGTCTGCCCATTAGGACTAAGTACTGGAGCCGCCTCATTAGCCGATGAGTTCAGGCTGCCCTCCAGCTTTTCGTGTTCACTTTGGGCGAAAGAACTGAGCGTAACTGTCAGAAAATAGATTAGCAGTAAAGAAAGGCGAATATTCATTTTTTTAGTAGCGTAGTTAGCAATTGGCCAGGAACAACAAACAGGAGATGTGAGCTTATTACAATTGTACATCGCTAATCGCCCTTTGATTATTGTTGAAAGGTTAATTTTAAGCCACAATAATCGTACAACCAAACCTTACTCAAATCAATTCGCTAGGGTTTACTGGCAATTCGGGTAGGAAGTGATATTTTTGGCAGCTCAACCAAGCCTACTATCACCTAATTATGGATCTATTTAAGCTGCGGGAGAATCAAACCACCGTACGTACCGAAGTTGTTGCCGGACTGACCACTTTTTTCACAATGGCCTATATCATCTTCGTGAACCCCAGCATTTTACAGCAAGCGGGGATGGATTTTAATGCCGTGTTGATCGCTACCTGCGTAGCTGCGGCGGTAGGCACGCTAATGATGGCATTGGTTGCAAATTACCCGTTCGCTCAGGCACCTGGCATGGGGTTGAACGCCTTTTTTACGTTCACAGTCGTGCTACAAAATGGCTTTACTTGGCAACAGGGCCTAGCTATTGTGTTCATTTCGGGAGTGCTGTTTATCATTCTGACCGTTACCGGTGCTCGTTCAGCTATTGTACGAGCATTACCCGCTGCGGTTCGTTACGCCATTCCGGCGGGTATCGGCTTATTCATTACGCTAATTGGGTTAAATAATGCGGGCATCGTTCGGATGAATCAGGGACCCATCATCGATATTATTTTGGGCGCCGAAACTTTAGAAGTCGGAGCACTTATTGAGCAAATTCAACAGGCTCCGCCGCAGATTTTAGAAATGGGCAACCTGGGCTCTCCTTCGGTGCTGGTGGCGTGTATTGGCTTAATTATTATTGGTGTACTGTACGCGCTGAAGGTTCCGGGGGGAATTCTGTTTAGCATTATTCTTACTACCGTAGTCGGCTTATTATTTGGTATCACTCAATTTCCCGAAAGCATGAGTATGGCGGATATTAATCTATCCGAAACCTGGCTCCAACTAGATTTTGCAGGATTATTTGATACCGAAAACCGTAGCTTGGGACAAGTAATTGCTACCCTACTGGTGGTAATTATTTCTTTCTCCATGGTAGATTTGTTTGATACCATTGGTACACTGATTGGTACGGCCGATAAAGCCGGTTTTTTGGATGAACAGGGGAATCTACCCCGCATGAAACGTTCGTTGTTGGCTGATGCTCTAGCGACTACCTTCGGCGCACTGTTAGGCACATCTACCGTAACCACTTATATTGAGTGTAACGCTGGAATTGTAGCCGGAGGAAGAACGGGACTTACCGCATTGGTAGTAGCGGTTCTATTCCTACTCTCTATCTTTCTAGCCCCCTTGGCGGGTATGGTTCCCGCGGCCGCCACTGCTCCTGCATTAATTCTTGTGGGAATGCTGATGATGCAATCTATCCAAAAAGTAAATTTTAGCAATTTTGACGAAGCTCTTCCCGCCTTTCTCACCATGGTACTAATGCCTTTCACCTACAGTATTGCCAATGGTATTGCCGCCGGAATTATATTCTACGTGCTGATTAAAGCGGTGAAAGGAAAATTTGGGGAGATACCGGTGGCACTGTATTTATTGGCGGGGCTGTTTGTGCTGAAATTTGCGCTGTGAGGAAAGCAAAAGTTGTAATGATATCAAAACTATTACTTTACACTATGAGTGGGCACCTTAATATCAGAAGCTGTTCGTAAGAATGTGAGAGTACTTATTCATAATGACTTGGTGATCTAGTTTATCCAAATCGTATGTAATTTCTTGAGTGTGCCGAGTAGTAATTTTTCTTCCGCATGTAAAGCGACTATTTGTTAGATTACATACGTGTAAATAATAGTAGTCGGCATTTATTGATTTATATATACTAACTTCTTTCTTGCTCTCAGATACTACTGTACAAATATTCACCGCGTCGACATGAAAGAATTGGTTGCCTCGTACTCCTTCTTCAATAACTTTTATTTTCTTAATCTTTGACTTCATCTTGAAATAGACTCTTTTTTAAATAGGATAGTACTATCAACGGATAATCTCTATTTTTAGAAGCTGTTTGAGTTAACTCTTCTTGTTTCTTAGGAATCTTTTTCCGCC
>CAKZPJ010000853.1 GCA_937138955.1 uncultured Flammeovirgaceae bacterium
TTTCTTCCAACAGCCCGCTAGAGTGCCCGTAGGTGAGTTCATTCAAAGCAATTTCTTTCAGCGTGGCTTCGTCAGCATCTACCATAGCGGTGCGTAGTGTTTCCACGGCATCGGCTACGGCTCGCTCTTCTTTGGATTGGGCAAGAAGAACTTGGGTGAAAATAAGACTGATGATTAGTGTGCTTAGTGTTTTCATAAGTTGGTTGTTTATGGGTTAATAATGTGTTTGCTTTGAATCCTCCCAACCCTATTCCATAGCGTTCCTCTTCCAAGGAGGAAAATTGTTGGTGAAACTTTATTGCTGATAAATGCGGGCGACGTAGCCACCGCCGGGAGCCATTTTTATTTTTAGCATTTTATCGGATACTTCCACTGAAGTCTTTTCGTAGTCTTGAGCTACTTTGTCAGCGTTCACTCCATCTTGAAAGACTTCGGCTTGATATGTTCCATCTCCTAGAAAAGGTAAATCTAAGGTCATTTCGCGAGCGTCCCAATCAGTGAGGGCGCCTACGTACCAGTCGTTTCCTTTGCGACGGGCGATGGCTACGTAATCACCTACCTTTCCATCCAATGCCACTGTTTCGTCCCAGGTAGTAGGTACTGAAGCGATAAAATCGGTACACTCAGATTCTTCTTCATAGGCAGTAGGATCATCGCAGAGCATATTGAAGGGTGATTCAAAAATAACGTACTCAGCCAGTTGTCGGGTACGAGTTCCCTGGCTCATGGGTTCGGTGAATACCGGACGGTAGTTTTCTTTTATCGCGTTGCGCATGGCGCCT
Organism: uncultured Flammeovirgaceae bacterium; assembly: GCA_937138955.1. GTDB lineage: Bacteria > Bacteroidota > Bacteroidia > Cytophagales > Cyclobacteriaceae > Tunicatimonas. The sequence goes on from CAKZPJ010000853.1 coordinate 783, forward strand.
TGCGTATAGTCCAGTGGACCGGCTACCATTCGAATAAAAGGAATTTCTACATCGTAAGTTACTTGATCAGTTTCCGGCGACTTCCACTTCATTTGTTCTAACCCATGTACTCCCTCGACGTTTAGCACATTAGGATAGGTACGTTGCAGGCCGGTAGGTTTGTATGCACCGTGGAAGTCTAGAAACATCTGATACTTCGCCGCTATTTGGGCTGCTTGGTAGAAGAAATTTACCGCTTCTTGATCATCCCGATCAATAAAATCAACTTTGAACCCCTTCACTCCCATCTCCGAAAAGTGACGACAGATGTTCTCCATGTCCGGCTCAAAAGCTTGGTAACCAGCCCACAGCACAATGTCTACGTTTTTTTCTTTTCCGTAGGCTACCAGTTCTTCCAGATCTATTTCGGGTATTATCTGCATCAGGTCAGCCTCGCCATTTACAGCCCAGCCTTCATCCAGTATCACGTATTCAATTCTCTGCTCAGACGCAAAATCAATGTAATACTTGTAGGTTTCGTTGTTGATTCCAGCTTCAATATCTACTCCGTAGAGATTCCAGGCATTCCACCAATCCCAGGCCACTTTACCGGGTTTAATCCAGGAAATATCCTCTACCCGCGAGGGTGAAGCCAGCAAATATACCAGATCGCTATCGGCCAGTTGTTTATCTTCTTCTGATATTATCATTACTCGCCAAGGATACTCCCTCTTGCCTATTACCCGGGCGATATAGTCTTCCCGCTCGGTTACCCGCATCTGTAAGTTATTGTGCCCGCCCTGTTCCTCCTGCCTAGGGTAAGCTGCAAACACGGCACTTAGTGAGTTTTTATCACTCCCAGAGTTCAGATACATACCAGGATAATTTTCCAAATCAGCTTCGGTAATGCAGACTTTTTTTCCCTTGCCTACATCTACTAGCACCGGTAGAATAATTAATCGCTGATTGTCTAGTTGGGAGATGGGCGCCTTTTCATAAGTGTTTTCAAACGAGCTTTCTAACTGGGGTTCAAAACTGCTGTGGTCATCTACGTTAGCGTAGGGTGCCCACACTGGAGCGTCCTGGGCAAAATTAAAAGCTACCTGTTCTTCCATCACCGTAAGGCTATCTCGGCGGTTGGTGGCAAAACGGTAAGCAACCCCTTCGTCGTAAGCCCGAAAGATAAGACTATAGTTGCCCCGAAAATTAAGTGTTAGCTCGTTGAAATTATCGCGAATTTGGCTTCGTTTGTAAAATGGTGCTGCTACCGTTTGGTCTACCTCATTAGTCTTTTTATTTCTTAGCCGAGGATTTGCTCCTAGTGTTTCATCGCCTTCCAATTCCATCGCAATAGAAGAAGGAGCAATTACCTGATCAGATTCATGATTCACTGCAAAAATTATCTGATCACCAAGGGTAATTTCTACCTGGATTTTACCATCGGGTGAAGTAACAGTATGGATAGATTGAGCAAATGCGGGGATCGTCAAAAGAGCAGCGATTGCTAACAGAAGTAGGCTGGTTGTAAGTAGTCTCATAGAAAAAGGTTGGTAATACGATGCTGAGCAAGATAGTCCTCTTTCTTAAAGATGTAAAATGTGAATCTACAAAAACCAGTGTCGAGTGAGCTACAACTGATTAACGAATATCGGAGTCGCCTTTTAAATAACTTAGCTAATGTAAGAAATGAAATAAGCTATAAGTAATCCAATTTCTTAGTATATACGGAGCTAAGCCGACGGCTAATAATGCAATCACTAACGTTCTACTTTCTCTCAAATTATTCCATACAGATTCAATACGTACAGTTTTGTATATAAATCGGATTGTAACTACTGTCAACAAAAGTAATAAGATATTTCCACCAGAGTTATAAATCATCTCTCTTCCGAGGTTTGTAATGTCAACTACCATATAGATTAAGATCAGCAAAGCAAATGGAAACAGTAAGACTCGATACTTTTTTTCATTTCGCACAATAGAAGATCCAGCTAAAAGACTGAATATTCCGATCAAAACCTTAGAGTAAGATATTTCATCAGGAGTCATATACAACCAGAAAATATTGGGACTCGAATAATGGTAGATATTCATTATTCCGGAAGAAATATATACTACTGAGAAACCTAACCATATAAGTCCTAACACTACATTAGATTTCATATCTTTTAGAGGGGTTAGGACGCTTAACTACTGCCAGCCCCCACCTAGTGACTGATAAAGAGTAGTAAGGGCAAGGAAAATTTCTTTACGGGTGTTAATCATGCCAAGCTCGGCTTCTAGCACTCGTTCCTGCGCGGTGATCACTTCCAAGTAAGTAGCGTAACCAGCGGCGAATAAATCATTAGATGTACTCACGGCAGCTAACAGCACATCGGCTTCTTGCTGGCGCAGTTCGTAGGCTTGTCGGAAATTCTCGACTCGCTGCAAGCTAGTTAGTACTTCCTGATAACCAGTAAGAATGGCTTGCTGATAATCGTAAAATGACTGTAGGT